>NZ_JAVKEW010000087.1:0-52967 GCF_040226375.1 Coleofasciculus sp. G2-EDA-02
TTTGCGGCTATTGCACCAATCCTTTATCTCCCCCAGTGCATAGTTGTAGGCACTGCGGCAAATTTCCATCCACTCAATCAACCGTTTTTCTTGAGTGGCATCTGGGTAGATTCGGTAGCAATAGTTAAATGTCAGCATACCCCTATCATAAGACATTTATCAGAGAGCTGCCTAGCTATAAATGTTAATTTAGGCAACATTGAGTTACCTAAATTAACCTTGGGGAGTCGTGTATCAAGAGCGCTGAATCACAGATTACAGCGTGGGTCTTACGACTCCCCAAACCCCTGCTAAGATAAAAAGTAAGTAGCCCATGGCAGTAGTTGGGCTAACATTGCTTTGTTCTATGCGCCTTTCCACTCTCATCGCTCTAACCCTGAGTACAGCAAGTCTGTGGGGAATGCCAATTGCCCCAATTCATGCTGTTGAGCAAGCCGATGGTACCGTTTCCTTTGAAAAATCACCGCGCTTGATTAATGTGTTCACCACGTTTAACCATGTGGGAGTATGGGGTGCCAAATATTATTTCACCCTGCAACTTCCAGAGAATGCAGGTGAACCCTTGCAGAAAGTGACAATTAGCCAACGGGAAGGAAGCGAAACTATCCGTTTTCGACTTGATGATACTTTAGCATTTACCGGAACCGCTCGAAATAAAGGCGAACAATTGCCGTTGCAATCGGTAAACAGAGATGATGCAACCCAAACGGTTTCTGTTAGTTTTGCCAAACCAATTCCTCCAGGAACCACATTTACTATTGGTCTTCAGCCACAGCATAATCCCTATTGGGGCGGAGTTTATTTATTTGGTGTCACTGCTTTTCCAGCAGGAGAAAAACCCTATGGATTATATCTGGGTGTGGGACGATTGCACTTTTATGAACGAACATCTTGTCGATGGGGATTCTGCTAGATAGGGGGTGATGGGGAGATGAGACAGATAGGGGAGTCATGTTGCAGACGTGATGCCAGAAGCGTCTATCTGTAGGGGCGGGTAATGGGACTAATATTGATTGTTATCCCTAGCTTGGTGGCAAAACCCGCCCCGATCAAATGACGAATAACGAATAACGAATGACATAAGACATAAGACAAATTACCAAGGACTACCAATCATAGTGAACGCACTCCAGTAATAAGGATGTTCAAAGTTTACGTCTCCGAGTCTAACTAATTCTGGCGGTAACGAGATTGATTTATCACCCGCAACCAGTTGACCCCCTTCGAGATAAACTTGTCCCTGCAACATTGCCAGTTGAGTTTGTCGCAGTGCTTCTGCTTTAATTGGGGCTTGTTTGAGGGTTTGATAGAGTTTGCTCATTAATCCTAGAGTTCCCTCATCACTGACATACCATAAACTTCCTACGGCTGATTTTGCACCCGCTTTAACCGCTAATCCAGCAAAACCCAATTCGGCTTCCTCATTCCCCAAAGCGGTGCGACAAGCACTGAGGACTAATAATTCGACGGGGGGATTATTCCAATCTAACTGAGGTAATTGATTGAGTCGCAGCTTCCTATCCCAAAGTTGGATATAAGAATTATTCGGTGCTCCAGATTGGAAATTAGCATGAGTGGCTAAGTGGATAATGCCAAAGGGTTGCTGCTGACGTTGTGATTTTAGATTTTCTAGGGTAAAAGCATCGTTGAGAAAAGATCTGCCCTGCCACAGAGATTGGGTAATTTCTGATAATTCTACGGGAACCGCAGGTAAGGGCTTTTGGTCAGTAAATATTGCAGCACCCATAGCTAAAACTTCCATGTTTTCAATGGGTTTGTAGTTCGGGTTGACTAGGCTTAAACTCGGCATTAAGCCAACACTATATTTCTCAATCAAAAACTGTTGCCCATCGTAAAGAGCCGCCATAGGAATAGAGCGTAAACCGTAATCTACTATAAACGTTACATTTTCGATACCTAGAGCTTGCAGTTCTGCTTCCATGGGAGCAACCAGCCAATCATAGAGTCGTTTTCCGGGCAGCATGTAGCCTTGGCGACTGCGAACATTGGTAACTTCTAACCTAAACTGATCCGCAACCTTGAGAACTTGTTGGCGAGTGATTCCCGTCAGTCGTTTGCGAATGGGTAATCCATTAGAGGTAACGAGTAGTAATTCTACTTGGTCTTCAGGATTGCGGGTTTTGGTAGGATAATTTTGGCTTGAAGATGATGGATTTTCTGCCTGATTAGAACTTTCTTGTGGAACAAAACTGATATAAAGCAATGCTGGTTTAACTCCTGTAGTTTTCTCGATGTTGCCGAGAATATTTCGGCTTTGGGCGAGAGTAACTAAGGGAATATCAGTGGGTAAGCCTAAATAGTCTACAAATTGCCGAGTAAAGTTTTCCTCTGAGGCGTCAACGGATTGGAGGGATGAGTCAGAAGTCCCTGATGATGAGGCTTCGCTGGATGAGTTGTTAGCGGGGGTGGATGAATTGCTATTCCCTTCATTAGATGGGGTTTCAGCGGAGACAGATGGATTACTAGGGGTTTCCCTATGACTAGGATTAGTTGAGTTAATTGGTTGAGTTGTTGGTTCAGAGAGAGTCGTATCGCTGGGATTACTCAGATTATCTTCTGGGTTAATGGAGGTTGTATCCTCAGGATTCTCTAAGTTATCTTCTGGGGGAATGGTATTAGTATCATCTGAGTTATCTTGATTACCTTCTGGGTTAATGGGAGTTCTGGTGTAAGTGATAATTGGGGTTTCTTCTCCAGAAATAGGTTGCTCCGGATCAATGAGTAGATCTTCGTCCCTATCAACAATAACTTGTAGTATGTCTATAATTAGGTTATTTGGCAGAGAAATTAGGGGAGTTGTCCCTGGATTTGTACCGGGGGTTGTCCCTGGATTTATCCCTGGAGCAGTGATAACTGTATTGGGGCTGCTAGTAAATTGACCTTGAGAGCCAGGAGGTTGGGCATTTTGATTGATAGCTCCATGGGTAATGTTACCCCCAGCAACTAAGGTAATACTACCAGAATTACCCGGTCCAAACTCACCTGTATCTATACTACCCGCGAGAATATTACCCCCAGAGGTTAAGTCAATAGAACCTGAATTCCCTTGGCTTTGATCGCTGGTTGAAACATCGCCAATTGTAATATTACCAGACGTCGCCAATAACTCGACAGAACCTGAATCTCCATCACTCTGATCGCTTGTATTAATATTACCGTTGATAGTAATATTGCCAGGAGTCTGCAGTCTGACTAAACCCGCATTACCCAATCCCTGATCGCTAGTGGATATACTGCCCGTCGTAATATCACCAGAAGCCTGCATTATTACAGGACCAGCACCGCCTGAGTTTTGTTGATCTGTATTTGATGTATCGACATTGTTGACATTAATGTTTCCGGGCGATGAAGTGACTCCTGTCGAGGTAAAAGCTGTTTGTCCTGAAATATTAGGAGAATTGGTTAATGAGTTCAATCCCGCCCGCAATATTAAAGCTGGAAAACTGGTCAAAATTGCAATATCAGGATCAGAACCGACTAAAGACGTATCAGGTCCGGTAATTTTGATATTGTCACCAGTAATACTGCCCGTAGACTCTATTTTAAGGGCTACACCCGTATAATTACCGAATGTGACATCACCATTGGAACTAATAATCGGATCAAAATAACTAAAAAAGTTACCGGGATTACCTGCTAAATTCAGAATCGAAAAACTTCCCCCACTGGTAAAATGAGCATCGCCAGAAATATCTCCATCGCTGACTAAGCTGAGATTACCGCCACTTTGAAAAGGGGTTTGGGGATGATTTAATGCCAAAATATCGACGGTATTATTCCCTTGAATATAAATATTTCCCCCAGCTTGGGCAAGGAAGGGATTCGTCGCACTATCTCGCACGCGCACCGTATCTTGTGCCAATAAATTTAAGTCACCTGTGGTTTGTAACTGACTCTCAACCAAGGTTAAGTTATGCTGTGCAGATAAGGTTGCTGTCTGAGAAATCACGTTTTTAGCAACGATATCCCCATTTTCAATCGGCATACCCGACGCTGAAAGTGCTACCGTTCCATTGCTATTCACTTCAAGTTCTGGAACCTCAACGGAACCAGTCAACAATTGCGGTAAAGATAGAGGAGTAATCGGTGTATCTTCCGCCGGAACTTCGAGACTCAGCAAATGTCCAGGTTGACTGATGCGGACAGTACTTTCACCAGGGACTGTGGTAATGGTAATCTGTCCATTTGGGGCTTCAAGGTTCCCTGTACTCACCACTGTACCACCAATTAAGCTTAAGTCTTTGCCAACATTCAAATTACCCCCATTAACAATCGCCCCAGGGTGGGAAGTATTGAACGTGAAAGCGTTTGGCTGACCGACAAGAGAGGTATAATCATTAGACGCGATCGCACTAAACCAATTCTCCCCAAACCCAATCCCCGTCGCCGTCGTCGCCGTAAAGGATGCAGGTACATCTAACCGCGCATTTTGACCAAACACAATCCCAGCCGGATTAATCAAGAACAGATTAGAATTGCCCCCTGTTACCTGAATCAACCCGTTAATCAGTGAAGCATTTCCCCCCGTCACACGGGATAAAATATTCTGGATAGTGGGATTCGTTATAAAATTAGCCGTCTGGTTTGCGTTTAAATCAAATTCACTAAAACTGTGAAAAACATTAGCACTATCTCCAGAGGTTTGACCGCCAGTAATATTAAATTGGTCACCACTAGAGTTGACTTGAGTATTCGTTCCATCATTCGCTGGCACAACGGATTGTGCTTTAACTCCAGTGGGGGAAAAAGCCACAACTAATATCCCCAGTAAAAGGTTATTTATACTACTGTTTTCTGTTAGCCACTTCAATAGTTTAATAACTTGCCATCCATGCTTTGTCAACCACACAGCTATTTTCCTCTGATTCATGGGTTGCAGCCTGATAACTTAAGGCTAGATTGAGTCAATTCAACCTTGACTTACATTTGAACAACCTTCACCGAATTTTCTTTGCTTTTAGAGAACAAAACGATAAAAAAGGGTAGAGGTTATCGGGGTATCGAATGGAAACCCTTGAATTGACTGAATTAATTTCAGTTTTTACAGCTCTTTCTCACACCGTTGCTAATGAATTCACTTAATCCTTCAAGAGTTATGAGTTCTTTCCGGATACCTTTTCACTGCCAGGAAATATTCTGCCAATTTTCATCAGTGAGTTTACCTAAGCTATTAAGCTGAGAATTGTTAGATGCAGAAATCCAACATCAAGTAGCTTTATTAATTCCCCGACTATCTAAACAACAATGTTTTTTTGATTATAACATTTTCCTAGCCAAGTTCATGAACTTTATCAAAATTTAATTTAAATCGGCTCAATATTTTATTTTTGTAAAATGTATAGGATTTTTGGTCAGTGCAACACAGATTATGTGTAGGAGCGCCCCGATGTGTGCCATAAATTTCATTTAGGCAATCTATAATTGCTACTGTTTCAATTGAATCAGGTCAAAATTATTCGGGAACAAGCTTATTTGAGTGCCTCAACCTGCCCCTAGATAAGAACCTGTGACCTTTATACTCCATTCTTTGGCTTACCAGGGACTACCAATCATTGTGAAAGCACTCCAGTAGTAAGGATGTTCAAAAGTTTGGTCTCTTAACTGGGCAAGTTCTGGTGGCAAAGACATCATTTCCTCAGTTGTAATCAGTTCTCCATCTTTTGTATAAACTTGCCCTTTGAGCATGGCTAATTGAGCTTGGCGTATGGCTTCTGCTTTAATCGGAGCTTGTTTGAGCTGCTGATAAAATTCAGTCATCAATCCCAAGGTTCCTTCATCACTCACATACCACAAACTACCCATCGCCGACTTAACCCCCGCTTTAACTGCCAACCCAGCAAAGCCTAATTCAGCTTCCTCATTTCCCAACGCCGTGCGACAAGCACTTAGAACTAATAGTTCTACCGTTGGGTTGTTTAAGCCTAACTGAGACAGTTCATTCAGTCGCAGTTTACTATCCCAAAATTGGATATAGGAGTTACTCAGTTCTCCTGGCACAAAATTAGCATGGGTTGCCAGATGAATCATGCCAAAGGGCTGACGTTTTTGCTGTTCTTTTAGGTTCTCTAGTGTAAACGCTTCATTGAGGAATGATTTACCTCGCCATATATCTTGGCTGATTTCTGATAACTCCACTGGCACAGCCGGCAATGATTGTTGATCAGTAAATTGTGATGCTCCCATTGCCAGAACTTCCAAATTGGTAACAGGCTGGTAACGAGTATCGGTGAGGCTAATACTTGGCATTAAGCCAACACTGTACTTTTCGATGAGAAACTGTTCACCATCATAAAGTGCTGCCAAAGGAACGGAGCGCAAGTTAGTATCGAGGAGGAAAATGAGATTTTCGATTCCTTGACCTTGGAATTCATCTTCCAACGGCTTCACCAACCAGTTATAGAGTTGCTGTCCCGGCACGACATAACCCTTTTGGCTACGAACATTGGTGACTTGCAAACGAAATTCATTAGCAACTCTCAGGACTTGCTCACGGGTTACTCCTTCTACTTTTTTGCGAATTGGGGTTCCTTGAGCAGTTACCAGCAGTATTTCTAACTGATCTTGAGGACTTGGAGTTGGGAAGGGTAGATTTGTTGCCTCATCAGTAGCAATCGTTTGGGGAGCAAAACCGACATAGATGAGTGCGGGTTTAGCTCCAGTTGATTTTTCAGTATTAGCGAGAATTTCCCGGCTTTCTGCTAGGGTTCTCAGGGAAATATCTCCCGGTAGCTCTAAATATTCCTCGAATTGCCGCGTGAATTTTTCTTCAAACTCAGCCACAGAATTCGTTTGAGTTGAATCTATTGGCGGGTTTTGGTTGGATGGCTCTTGGGTTGTAGTAGATTGGTTGTTGTCTATCTCACCGACAGGATTTGTTTGAGTTGAATTGGCAGAACTGTTTGTGTTGGATGGCTCTTGGGTGGCAGTAGATTGATTGCCGCCAGTTGGGGATTGATTCCCCTCATTAGCAGTCGTTGGGGTACTCGTGCCTGAATCTTCACTATCTGAAACTGTAGTCGGAGTAGCATCTGCATCAACGGTTAAAATATTACCGGGAGTATAGTTTTGATTAGGAAGTATATCCTTTGAAGGGAATTCATCAATTATCGATCTTTGATAGATTAGGACTTGAGGTAAATTTTGCTCTTTTTCATCGTCGATGCCATCATCATCATCGTCGATGTTATCATCCATATCATTATCATCGTCGATGCCATCATCATCATCGTCGATGTTATCATCCATATCATTATCATCATCGTTGTTATTGATAGGCTCAATAATGGTCACACCTAGATTGTCGGCTTCCACAAAACCTGTTTCGGTTGTAGTCTCTCCTGGTGTTGTTAAAGTAATAGCACCCTCACCCACACCTTGATTACCCTGACCTGGATTACCTGTATGAGTAGCATCTATGGTGCCATGGTAGATACTGCCTTGAGCAGACAACGTTACATTTCCAGAATCACCTTGACCCACGGCTGTTGTAGTAATATCGCCAACAGTAAGATTGCTTTGAGCAGATAATACGACGGAACCAGCATCATCTCTGCCAGTAACAGACGTGTCGATATTCCCGACATTGATATCCCCATTTTGGATTGGAATACCATTTTGGGTTGGAATATTAGATCCCACTCGTGTTACTTGTCCATCACTATCCACTTCTAGACCAGGAATTTGACCACTACCTGTCAATAACTGCGGTAAAGTTAGGGGAGTAAGGGGTACAGAAGCCGATGGCTGAACCTCTAAACTCAGCACATTTCCGGGCTGACTAATCCGCAGTATCCTCTCTCCAGGAACAGTGGCAATGGTAATCTCTGCTTCGGGTGCTTCCAAGTTGTCAGTGCTAACTACGGTGCCACCGAATAAGTTTAAGCTTTGTGCCTCTTCTACTTCTAACCCCGCGTTGACAATGGCTCCTGGTGTCTGAGATGTTGAAAAGGCAAAGGCGTTAGGTTCTCCAACTAAAGCCGTATAGTCATTTGACCCGATCGCATTAAACCAATTATCTCCAATGCCAATACCCGTAGCGGTTGTAGCGGTAAAGGATGCGGGAACATTAAGTTGGGCATTTTCACCAAATACAATACCCGCAGGATTCATTAAAAATAGATTAGAATTTCCTCCAGTCACTTGCAGCAACCCATTAATGACGGAAGGGTCGCCACCTGTCACACGAGACAGAATATTTTTGATACTAGGATCAGAAATAAAATTAGCGGTTTGGTTCGCGTCTAAACCAAACTCGCTGAAGCTATGAAAACGGTTTGCGCCATCCCCAGAGGGTTGCCCGCCAGTGATGTCAAACTGATTGCCATTGGATGTGACAACCGTTCCCGTCCCATCTGGCGCTTCAACAACTGATTGAGCTAACCCCCCCGTTGGTAAACCCGCTAGGAGTAACGTCAACAGTAGATACTGGATTCGTTTACCTTTTTTCTTGGTCATGGCGAATAGATTGGCAACCACCAGCCAGTAATTTGTCAATACTGTTATGTTCATCTTGTATGTCATTGGTTGTTGCCTATTTTAGGGTCAGGAGTAATCAGAATTTATGACGGTTTTATCAGCTCTTGGGTTTCCTCATATTTTAGCAATTAATAGATTACTTTTGGTTCTGAATTCTACTTCATCTAAGCTTAATAAAATAGATTTTTTATGAAGCTACAGCCCTAGAATTAAAGTGCGATATCGTTTTTTTAGTCGCCCCTAAAAATATTATAAATAATTATCAGACTTGGGGGACTTTTGAGGCGCATCCCCTTTGGCTGAATTTGTCCCGTGGATATCTTGGCAATTTTCGGATGACTGAACCTTCGCCGCACAAGTTTTCCACTATCCAGGTTGAGTGTTGCTCGTACTCGCTTCTCTCCCAGGCAGAGTTTAGGTCAAAGTGTATTATTTTAATGTATAACAAATTTAGATTGTGCAATAAACAGTGAAAAATTATATACTGGAATATGTTGAAGCATGAAGATTTAGGGCTGATGAAACTAAAAGGGCGGGTCACGGCTTATCTACCGGAAGAAATCCAGAGAGCCTTAGAACAGTGGGCAGAGGAAGAAAGTCGGTCACTGAGTAGCCTAGCGACCTATTTGTTAACTCAGGCTGTCAAAGAGCGTCAACAACAACAAAACCAATCGAATTAGTGAAGCCGGCGCGAAAAAAGCCGACAGGTTGGGCAGTTTTGTTTTGTGGCGGTAGTTTATGGTCGCGGTGAGTTCTGAAAGTTCAAAATTTGACATCCTCACCGTCCTTGTAGGACGGTGATTCCCTACCAGTCAAACAGTGTTAACTGATTGTACTCTCGATGGGGTCAAAGTTTTGGATAACCATCTATCAGCCAATTGACGTAAAAGATTAAGAAGTTTTGCTGAGGCTAGAACCCATCCTCAGAAGACACAATAGCATGTAGGGACAAATCAGAACCTGAATGGTTTAGGGCTTGGGTATGATGTTTGAGGAACTAGCACGCGATCTCAAACATGATGCACAAGCCCTCTCTCTGTTTACTGATTAGGCTGAGGCTAGGCGGGCTAGTTCGACTGGACTGGCTGGTTAAACTCTAGCAGGGATTGAGTTCCAGGGAAATAGGTTGCCCAAAACGAAACAATAGGACGTCGTTTCCAGTTCTGACGACTCACTTGTAGCAACAAAATGGGGGCGATCGCGTTATTATGTTGCCCAACAATCGTCACGGCGACATCAGTGACCAAAATATCGCCATCGAAACTGCGTTGTGCGGCGGCTCGAGCAACGGCTTCAGCGCGGCGGAGAAAGTTGGCGTAAGTTTCCTCTGGCTGACTGTTCAGAGGCACTTCCACTCGCGCTGTGTAAGCACAAGCCATCTCAGGAGCGATCGCGGCTGTCATCAGCCAACTGATACTGGTACAACCGAACAACACCCATAAACCGAGGGGCGCAATTTGTTTTCGGGCAATTGACTGGATCATTGGGGTAGACGAGGAGTTGAATGAAACAGAAATTTTAACAGCACAAGCTTGATCAGATAACCGCTAAAAAATATCTATGCAAAACGGGGGCACTTATCCTGGGAGCGGGTTCAACATCAAAAGTGATATGGATTTCCCACTCCGTTAAACTTTTCTGGATGAATCGATAGGTTAAGGCTTGTCGGTTATACCAAGCTGTTGCCAATAAGTCTGTCCCATGTTTGGGTAATCGAATCGTCCATTGGATGTATTTTCCATATCGCTTTTCTAGGCCATAAGGAACTCGAATATGAAGGAACTTCCCAATTAGATCCAACTGGCAAATCTGATTCCCGTAAGATTCGTCTTTGGAACCAATCATCTCCACGGTATATTTATTGCCCAGATTTACGTGAACAGGAGCGGTTTTGCTCTGGGCGATTTTTTGCCTCAACTTGTGGGTGTACCGTTTCTTTTGATGAAGTTTAACTTGGGCTTGCCTGAACAGAGTTAAATGATGAGCGCACCGCATGGGGCAAGCGTCTGGGTATTTGGGTTTGAGGGACTTTGGCACTTTCTTCTTTTTCCCTCGGTTTACCTGTTCTACCGCTTGCAGATAATAGGAGTGCGCTTTAATTTTTTTTTCTAAATTCTTAATAACTTCCGTTGCGTGTTTGAGTTTGCCCTGAAGTTCCTCTAGATGATTGCTACGGCATTCTTTGACCGACTTAACTGCGCCTTCAACATAGGCAATAATACTGTTCGCTTGTCGCTTGTTGATGTTGTGGTTTTGCTGTAGTTGAGTATTAAGCTTTGACTTACTGGGAGGCTTTTGCTCTAAAAGTAGCTTTAGGCACTCAATCTTAGCATCATAGCCGAGTGTCGCCGCGTCATTCAAAAACGCCACCGCCCAAGGGTTGGTTGTTGTAGTGACATAAGTGCGGGATTCGCCTTGGGTCATGACAGGAGTAAAACCTATTATTTGTGTATCTTACAGAGATTTATCCGAGGAGTCAACAGCTTCACCCCTATCGACAACCACCGACCCATAGATTTTTCAGCCAAAACCTCCCTTGTCGATTATCGGTAAATCTAGGTATTTGCGCGACTGCTGCAAACCCTGCAAAGGCAGATTTTGATTAAATCTTCCCGTTGGAGACGATTTGAGGGTTATCCTGGCGCAAGGGTAAGGGAAGTAATAGAATGATTGTGTCCAAAACGTCTTGATCAAGACTGAAACATTAGTCATACAAGACGATAGCAAACCTGACCAAGTTCCCGCCGCCAACGTCGAAAACCCTCTCCCCATGGCAAATTACGCTTGTGTTGCAATTGGCATCAATCGCTATCAGTTTTTACCGCCCTTGAACTATGGACAGGCGGATGCTCAAGCCTTGTGGCAGTTTCTGGTGCAGCAAGCGGAGGGGTCATCCCAGGATTATTTATTACTAACCGATCATTCACCCCTGATTGATCGCCAATCCACCTATCCCACTCAGGACAATATTTGGCGCTGGCTGGACGCGATTCGCCAACCCTCCCCGACGAACGGCAAAAATTCCTCGTCGAGGGGTTGGCGGTGGTTCTTTTTCAGTGGCTATGGTGTCTGTTGGCAACAAACCGATTACCTGATGCCCATTGATGGGAATCCACAGGATATTCCTCGGACTGGGATATCAATGCGATCGCTCCTGAGTTCTCTTCAGCCTCAAGGGGATGAAAACTTGCTGGTTCTGCTGGATATTAACCGATCGCCTGGACTGCAAGCCGGTAAACCTGTTGGTGCCCAAACTGTGGAATTAGCCCGTCAGATGGGAATTACCCTGATCCTCTCGAGTCAACTGGGGCAATTTTCCCATGAAGCGACGGCGTTGCGGAATGGTTTGTTTACCACCGCGTTACTGGAAGCTCTGGGCTACTATCAAAGGGATCTAACCCTGGCAAACTTAGAGCAGTATTTACGCGATCGCTTACCGGAGTTAAGTCAACACCACTGGCGACCTATACAGACGCCTTTAATGATCATCCCTTCAGAGGCAACCCGAAAACAGCTCATTTTGCCCCTCTCCCTGTCCGCTTCAGCCGAACAGAAAACGGCGACAACCATTGCCTCAACATTAACATCGGGTGACCCGACAAATGGCAAGTCAGCCTATGGGGAATCCTCTACTAATAATGGCGCAACAGTCCCTGTCTCCAAGTATGCCGTTGCCATACCGGACAAAAAACCGACCAACTCGTTAATACCCACGGGTTTTGATGAACATCCCCAGTCAATAAAAGCTTTGGTTAAAGCGCCTGATTCAGCTTCACAGGACGATAAGCCAGACAATCAATGGAAACAATGGCTGCTGCGAGTGGGTGGACTAATACTGGTTTTGGTACTGATGCTAGTCACTCTCAGGATTCTCAACCGCCAAACTGGGACAAGTCCCCAGCTCATCGAGTCTGTACCAGAAACCCAACCCAACGCCGATGAAGAGACTGTCGGTTCAGTGGGTCAAACTCCCGTCGCCTCACCAGAACCTACCCCTTCGCCGCTTCCCCCCTCACCCGTGGAAAATCAGGCTATCGCACCGACTTCTGAGGTTAAGCCCAGGGAACAGCCCCTAGACTCACCCTCGCCCTCTGATCCAGAATCCATGCAAGCAAATCAACGAATTTTGGCACAAGCCAAAGGCACAATCCAACCCAATCAAGCCTCACTCTTCAGTCAAGCGATCGCCCAAGCCCAGAAAATTCAACCCGATGAACCCCTTTACCAGGAGGCGCAACAGGATATCCAGCGCTGGAGTCTGGTGATTCTCGATTTAGCCGAAGGACGTGCCAAACAAGGGAATTTTGCTTCTGCGATCGCGGCGGCAAAATTAGTTCCTTCTACCTATCCCTCGATTTATAATCAGGCGCAGTCGGCGGTTAAAACCTGGCAGACTCAAGCCCAACAGCAGCAGCAAAACCAAGCGCTTATTCAAACCGCTAAACAGCAACTGCGACAAAATCAAGCCTCTTCTTATAATCGCGCGATTAATACCTTGCGTCAAATTCCCGTCGGTCAACCGGGTTATGCTCAAGCGCAACAGTTAATTAACCAATGGAGTCGCCAGATTTATTTAATCGCCAATTCCCGCGCATGGCGGGGTCAGTTGTCACTGGCTAGACAAACTGCCGCCTTAGTTCCGCCGGGGACTCCATCATACCAAGCCGCGCAGCAGGCGATCGCACGGTGGCAGAATCGTCAACCGTAAGCTCTTCCCTTCTTCTCCCTATCACTAATCACAACTCTGATAGACGTACACTTTGGTGTTTTGTCGGGGTACTAGTTACTTGTATGTGTAAAGGTTTTGAGAGAAGCCGCCGCCTCTTCGGGTTTTCCTGAGGCTGGAAAGACTAAAATACTCTTAATTTTGGGGTTGTTAACCAGTTCTTTTAAGCGAGAAAACTGCTGATCAGAAATAGCAACTCCCGCATAGTTTTCGGCATAATTTAACTCCTCCTTAAAATTGTCGTCATTATAAACTTGAATAAAAACCCGATCAACATTCCAATTTTCCCAGTCTGCCGCAAAATAACGTTTACCCCAATACGGATTATGATGGCAAATATCGAAACTAACATTTGGGTTAGCTTGCTTCATATCCGCGATCATTTGCTGTACAAAAGTAGTCAAATGAATCGTGCGATCAACTTTTCCGGGTAAGTCGGCATGATAACCCAAGTAATCATCCCACTGAACCGCATCAATAGTGGGATACTTTTGCACAAACTCGACTAATATATTTTTGAAAAAACTCCCGACTTCTGGGAGTTCCACATCCAGTAAGTAGTGATCAATGCCGGGATAGGTTTTATCCACTCCAGGCACAATCCATCGTTTGGAAATTGCTGTGTCAAAAATCGGACTATTTTTATCGAGTTTAATCCCCTTCTCAAAATAGGCGTGAACTTGCATTCCCTGCTTGTGTGCCTCATCAATTAACCAGTCTAACCATTGCTCTTGGAATTTATTGGGACAACTTTTGTATCCGAAGGTTTGCTGCATGACCTCACTGTTATACATCGTACAACCATTGCCCCACACGCCATGAATAATTGTATTGATGCCTTGAGCGCGATAATACCGAACTCGTTCGCGAATCATTTTTTCGCTAGCATTATTCGTGGCTTGATATCGACTTAAATAAATTCCCCGAATTTCTTTTTTCTGCCAAGGCGTTTGAGGTGATGGTGATGGATTTGGGGGTAGGGGTAATGGTGAAACTTGGGGACTGGTTGTCGGTGTCTGAGTGGGAGTAACTGACGCCACGGGAGAATTAACAATCGGTGCGTTGGGGATAGGCGCAGGAGGTAATGGCGGCGGAGTGGGTTGTTGATTATTAACCGCCGTGGGTTGTTGATTCGTTAGTGGATTATTTGGCAAAAATTGGCTAATCGCGACGAGATCGAGATGCCTAAAGCCCCAATAACCTACTCCTAACAAAACGAGGATTAATGAAATGGGTATCGAAGTACATCCACATCCCTTGTTTTCTTTTTTAGATGACATGGTAACATTAGTTATTGTTTAATCATGACATGGCTTGGAGAAAGAGATTCCCGTTGCAGTTGGCTTAGGGGTGTGAGTCGCAACTGACAGAAATCCCTTCCCCCTACCCCTAGCTTAACCCACGGCTGAGTTGGCTGATTCCGGTTGCGATCGCGTCTTTGTTGACCCTAATTCTATTGTGTCCCCTTTTTCGCGATCGCGTCTAACTTAAAAATCTCTTTTTTGGGGCATAGAAAAATCGGATTAAAATCAGGTTTGGCATCACTCAAGGTCAGGTTAAGCTAAAAATAGGGTGAGGAATATCGGAAAAAATCTGCTTCTCGTACAGATTCGGTGAATTAGAGGTTACCGAATTTCTGTGAGCAACAATTGCCACTCGATAACCAAAGATTTAGGAATGATTAAGGAAAGGGGTTGTCCACCTTTGAGGGGTATGGAAAGAGTCAGAGATTCATCAGCTTGTAATTTGGCAAAGACATCGGTAAAATCATACTGACCAACATTAGGTGCAGGTGCGGCTTGGGCAAAGACATCGGCGGCGGTGAGAAGTTTACCGTCTGCTGTGGTGATTTCCAGGAATTGGGGATGGGTAAACTCAGCCATACCTGGAAAGCCAACTAACCGCAGGTTTAGGCGCGTTGTCTGACCTGGTATTATTGTTTTAAACAGCACAACCTGCCAAGTTCTTCCTGATTCATCTTTCAACGACTCCTGAGAGTGATAGCGCATAATTCCCGGCGCGTCTTGGTGTTGTCGAAGTACAGCGGCGGCTGGCGGAGTTATGAACGTGGCTTGGAGCAGGAGTAATACCAGCAAGAATCTACCAAGCGCTAGAAGTTGGGAAAAGCATTGTTGAATAGGATAAACCATAAGTGCTAGAGATAAAGCCAACTCAAAGAAGTTTGAACATTGTTAAATTGTGCCATAGGAGAAAATCATCATGACCGGTCAAATTCCCAGCCAATCATCCTTTTCATTGCAACTGCGCGATCGCATCGAATATCCTGAAGGGGGTGTACTGAGTAAAGTTATTCATAAAGATGACAAATGTGACCACACGTTGTTCTGTCTAGCTGCTGACACGAGTATTTCTGAACATACGTCACCTCGTAACGCTACAATTAATGTGATTGAAGGAAAGGGTATCTTTACTTTGGAGGGTAAGGAGATTCCATTAGAACCGGGCGTTTTTATTTCAATGCAGGCTAATGCTCCCCACGCTTTAAAGGCTGAACAAAATCTGGCGTTTTTGTTAACGCTATGGAAAAATAATTGACCAAAATAACCACATAGTATTAGAGGTAAAGTAATGGATCGACAATTTAAACATGCAATGCTGCCTGTGCCCTCTCATGATGAGTTAGCCCGCCAAAACTTCGTTCTATGATTGGGAAACAGCAAACAACAATGAACCATTCTGGAGTGCCATGCGCGATTTAGATTTAAGCAAGGTGGTGACTCAGGCAGGTTTTGATGCAGATAACGTGATTCAAACCTTTGTCCCGAATGGTGCATGGAAAACTAAACTAGCAACTCACCAGTCTCAAGGTACAAATATGAGTAATCGAGGAACTTGGTTTATTGTGGCGGCGAGCAAATAATTAAGGGAATAAGGATGGTGAGAAAAGCCAAAGGAAAACGACCTATTTATTTTAATCACCCAGAACTGGACAAATTGTTCGCCATCGTCATGGCACTAGTGGGTGAAGTGTCTGTTTTACGGGAACGTCTCGACACGATAGAGCGTTTAGTTGAAACGAAAGGTATTTTATCAATTGCAGAACTTGAAACCTATCAGCCTGATGAAAAAGCAGATCAAGAGCGGGAAAAGTGGCGGGCGGAGTATATTGCCAGAATATTGCGAACTATAACGGATGACACTTAATTCGGCGTCATAAAATCATTTTATTTCCCGATTGTAGAGACATTTTAGGCAATGTCTCTACAAGATTTTTATAACCATCCTCGCAGCCAATAAACGGCTGTACCAATATATTCCTTGATCGCGCGGGTAGTCTTATCTAAATTTTGAGTATCTGGCAAACCATTCAACAAAGTAGCTGCTAGACTACTATTCGGTTCATTCAATTCTTGTTGAGTGACCAAAAAATCCGTCGGTGCTGGAATCGCCTCAATCCCCTGACGCAGAAAAATCCGTAGGGCGCGGGGCATGTGCATAGCGGAGGTAACTAATAGTACCTTTTGTATTCCTTCCTCCTGTAAAATTTGCCGCACATTGATAGCATTTTGGTGGGTGTTAAGTGACGCAGGATCTTGTAAAATAGCTGAGGGAGGAACGCCGATCATTTCTAAGATTACAGCCATATCTGCTGATTCCGGAGAACCCCCACCTCGCCACTCAATCCGCCCCCCAGAAGCAATAACTAAAGGCGCTTTCCCTTCCTGATAAAGCTGCGCCCCATAAAAAACGCGATCGCCTGCTTCATTTAAATCCGGTGCAGGGCGCGGCGGAAAAGCCGATCGAGTTGCCCCCCCCAAAACCACGATTGCCTCCGCCTGGGGTAATTCGTTAGGGGGGATATGCTGCCACTCTAGGGATTGAACCATGCTATTGGCAACCCAACCGTTACTGGTGACTAACAAGATAATCAATCCTAAGGCGATAGGTATGGGAACCCAACGGGGACGTTTCCAGGACAAGACTAACGCCACAACCATCAGTACGCAAGCGACTCCTAATGGATATACAAATAGGGGGAGTAGCTTGGAGAAAAATAGAAACATACAGCAGGAAATTAAAAATACAGAATTCAGATTTTATCAAGCCCTTGTGGTAAAGTTAAGAATGTAGCAATTAAGCCCTCTACTCTATAAAGCGGCTCACTAACCTCAAAAACAATGCAACAATAACAGTAACCTAGACTTATTCTGAAGTGGAATGCTTCGCCCCGGCGACGCCGATATCTTAAATTTTCTTGAACAAATCCAGCTGGCTCGAAACGTCACCGCTGGTCTACGCTGCTATCGTCTGCGAACGATGTGCTTACATTTTGGACGGTGGCTGAAACTAGATAAAACCCAACTGCGCCAGCTTGTTTTCCTAAGTTACTGTCATGGCTTAGGAAAACTCAGCATTCCTGACTCGATTTTACTCAATCCCGGTTCGTTAAGTGAACAGGATTGGGTAAAAATTCGCGAGTATCCAGAAGTGTCTGCTTTAGTCTGCAAGCAACTTCCTGTGTTAAGAGAATTCGTCCCTCTAGTGCTATCTCATCAAGAACGACTCAATGGCACCGGCTATCCCAAAGGACTCGAGGGCGATGAAATTCCGTTTATTGTCCAAGTTTTCCAGCTTGTCAATATCGCTGATGCTATTATCAGTAAGCGACTCCATCGTACCCGGAATGAACCCCCAAGCGATCGCCCCTACTGGATGCAAGCCATAGAAGAGATTACCAAGGAGATGGAAGTCGGCGCACGAGATCCCAACTTATGTGAGAAGTTTTTCCGGTTTCTGGAGCTGTTCTACCAAGGCGGCGGGTGACGGGAAGCTGGGGGATCTGGGGGAGCAGGGGAAGATGAGGATGTAGAGACGTGCCATGGCACGTCTGGGAGCTGGGAAGAGTTATGACAGTTGTAGGGGCGGGTTTTACTACTATCCTTTCTGACCTCACCCTGATGTGCCTAAACCCGCCCCAACTGAGTTTTGAGCGCGAAAACGCTTGGACAAATGACAAACAACAAATGTGGCAACAGATTTCGCCAGAGGTTGTAACAAATGACAAATGACAAATGACCAATAAGTTATGGTAGAGGTTAAACTGGCACGATATACGGATGGTTGCCAATGAAAAAGTTTTTGTTACTGTGTTTGTTTGTCATTGGGCTAGGTTTTGCCCTTCTCAACTTTAAAGGGTTGGCAAATCAAGGGGAATTTGGCTCAATTGTGCTGGATTTCCGGGAAGATATTCCCGCCACAGAGATTAGCGCCGAGGTGGATGCGATCGCACAAAAATACGGTGTGACCCCACGACTCAATAGCGAATTCTCTGACGTTGACAATATTTACATTTTGGAGGGCGATAAACAACTCCTGCGTCAGCTCAAACGCTCAGAACTGGCAAAGGACACGGAATATATTGAACCAAACTACATCTACAGTACGTTTTTTGTTCCCAACGACCCCAACTATAGCCAGCAATGGAATCTCCGCAGCATTAATGTGGAAGCCGCATGGGATGAAACGCGGGGAAGTGGGATTACAGTCGCGGTGATTGATACCGGGATTAGTCAAGTTCGTGATCTCAAAGATACCAAACTCGTCGAAGGATACGACTTCGTAAACGATAGAGTTGACGCCTTCGATGATAATGGTCACGGGACTCACGTTGCCGGTACCATTGCCCAATCCACCAATAATAGTTACGGGGTTGCTGGCGTGGCGTATGAAGCCAGTCTCATGCCATTAAAAGTATTAAGTGCGGGTGGCGGTGGAACGATTTCCGATATCGCCGAAGCGATTAAATTCGCCGCCGATAATGGCGCGGATGTGATCAATATGAGCTTGGGCGGTGGCGGTGAAAGTAAACTCATGCAAGAAGCCATCGACTATGCCTATAACAAAGGCGTCGCGATTATCGCCGCAGCAGGGAATGCCAACCAAAATTCCGCCTCCTATCCTGCCCGTTATCCCCATGTTCTGGGTGTTGCCGCTGTGGATTCCGCTGGCGTAAAAGCCCCCTATTCCAACTACGGTGCAGGGGTTGACATTTCTGCCCCTGGTGGTAGTGAAGCGGGTAAAATTGTCCAACAAACCATTAATCCCAAAACCAAAACTGCCATGTTTTCCGGCTTTCAGGGAACCAGTATGGCAGCCCCCCACGTTGCTGGGGTAGCGGCTTTGGTAAAAGCCAGTGGAATCAATAATCCTGATGAAATATTCAGCGTTCTCCAACAATCCAGCCGCCGGGTTGAAGATGACCCCCTCAACCACTTTGGCGCTGGACAATTAGATGCCGCCGGTGCGGTGAAATTAGCGACGAAGGGACAAATTACCTTCCGCGATTTCTTCCGTTGGTTGCGCGATAACGGTTATCTGAATCTGCGGTTCTGGATTGATGGCGGTGCGGTTGCGCTATTGCCGAAAGTTCTCATGGTTCTGGGTTCCTACCTCTTGGCGTGGTTCTTACGGACTTATTTGTCCTTTGGCTGGAGTTTGACCACGGGGTTAGTAGCTGGAAGTTCAGGATTATTCTTCCTGCGCGGCTTCTATATCTTTGACTTACCCCAGTGGCCCCTACGAGTCATGGGCAGTTCGATTCCGGAACTGGGTACAGCGATTCAAGGCAGTGGGTTATTAAATCCCATTTTTGCCAGCGTGCTGATTCCCTTTATATTAGTGGCACTGTTCCTGGGACATCCCCAATGGAAATGGGTGGCGATTGGTTCAGCCTTGGGTGTTGCCAGTTGTTTGGCGGTGAGTGCGGTAATGTCTCCCAGTCTTCTGTGGCTAGGAAGTGGCATTGGGGCGCGTCTATTTTTAATGGCAAATGCTCTCCTGTGCTTTGGACTTGCCTATTTTGCCTCTAAAGAAGAAGGGAGATTTGCATGAGCATTAATGTAACAGGCAAAATCGAACACAAGGATATTGGCATGGGGGCTTGGGCTTTAGTTGCCGATTCTGGAGAAACCTATGAACTTCAGGATGCCCCCGATGAGTTACAGCAACCGAACTTGAACGTGAAGGTGAAAGGAGAAGTGCGAGAAGATGTAATGACCACAGCAATGATTGGTCCTGTCCTCGAAGTAAAGTCCTTTGAAGTGATAGATTAAACTAAAAATCTAGGCTCTCCCGTAATTGATGTGATACCTAAAAACTTATCACATTAATTACGGGAGAGTTGCTTTTTGGGGGATATAGCAGTAGACACATCGATTAGGACTTTCGGCACCATTGTAGAGACGCTTCAAAAGCGCGTCTCTACATAAATGATGTGTCCTAACAGCTATGGCGGTTGCTATAACTGACACAGCCAAGTTTCCAAGAATAATCAGGTTTGCTTATCACCCTAGGTACGGGAGAGCCATTTAGTTTGGTGGGGACTCAGCCTTACAGATATCAGGGTTGAAAAACAAGGGGCTGGTAAAGGTAAAGCTAACGAACTGAGTCCTGTTTGCGGCACAATTCATTAAACTGAAGTTACCCTTTGACACAACTTATCAGGACTTACGCACAAACGCCACATATAGTAGGGACACGGCAATGCCGTGCCCCTACAGGTAGCTGTTCGCTTCATTACCCACCCCTTCAGATAACCAATGCTACCAGACTAAATATTATTGAGCAGAGGGATAGATTGATTTAGCAATGAATACAGGCTTATTCTCGTATTCGGCTTCCAGTTGGCGTTTGACATCCAAATCCCAGGTTAAATCATAATCCCGCTCAAATTCAGCAGAGACAAAGGGACGTATCTCACCCGTCACGACGACATCTTCACCTTCAACCATGGTGCTCTCCGGTGGGACTAGGGTAAAGACTAACAAATCACCGCCACCCGCTAACTGATCTTCATCGAGGGTAAAGGTATTATTACTCCTAATCTCTTCCACTTCACCCTCTACAGCCACGGTTTGATTGTAGAATTGGCTAGGATTTTGGGTAATTTCTCCGGGTTTGGGTGCAAGTGCCAGTGATTCGGCAACAATCGCGGGTTTGTTTTCGTAGTCTGTATCGACTTGCAAGTCTAAGTCAAATTCTTCCTCAAACTCTACCATATTAAACTGGCGCACTTCACCGATGACTTGGACTTCAATATCGTCATCTTCGGGCAGTGTAAAGGGTTCTCCTGAGGTATTGACCACGATAATTTCATCACCGCCAAAAAACTCATCCTCTGAGATGGTAAAGGAGACATTATCCAGAACCTGTCTCACTTCGCCTCTGAGTGTCACGGTTTGACCGATGAGTTGTGCGGTGTTCTCCTCGACTTCCTCCGCCGTCACGTTTTCTTCCTCTTGTCTTGGGGTGACAACGTCTTGCGTGGTGTCGGCGCAGGAGGGAAGTAGCACAGCCATAAGCGCTAAGGCGATCGCACTGGCAGGTAAGCTTTTGCGATAGTGTTTAATAAACATGTATGAATGTCCTCTGAATAGTCAGCAAATCTTAGAAGTAAGGCTTCCACCCTTTATTCAAAGGCTTTTCTTGCCGCGACGCATCTTTCTGGTGGAGTAGCGATGAACTCTATCCCATGGATGATTTTGGCGAATAGGGAGAATAGGAGAAGAGAGGGATGGGAGCGCAGAGGTAGTAGAGACGTTCCATCGGAACTATGGCAAGCAGGGGGAGATATTTAGGTCAACTGCCCCACCCACTTTTGGGATGGGGTTTTCTCGGCGAATTTTATAAAGAAATGATCTAAACTGCTTGGGATATCTTATTGATCTTCCAGTTCCTGTCGATGACAAAAGAAAACAATCACGATTTAATCCGGGAAGCCGAAGCAACCCGTGTGCAGATACTCAGTGAAGCTCTACCTTACATCCAGCAGTTTGCCGGAAGGACGGTTGTGGTGAAGTATGGGGGGGCGGCGATGAAGGATAGCAACCTCAAAGATAAAGTGATTCGGGATGTTGTCTTCTTATCCTGTGTCGGCGTTCGTCCCGTCGTGGTTCACGGCGGGGGTCCAGAAATTAATAGCTGGTTGGATAAGTTGGGGATTGAACCACAATTTAAGGATGGGTTGCGGGTGACGGATGCGCCTACGATGGATGTTGTTGAGATGGTTCTCGTGGGTCGAGTGAATAAAGAGTTAGTCTCTTTGATTAACCGGGCTGGGGGTTTAGCCGTGGGACTTTGCGGTAAGGACGGGAATTTAATCAAAGCCCGTCCAGAAGGGCGCAAGGGGATTGGCTTTGTCGGAGAAGTCAGCAGTGTTGATATTAAACTGGTGGACTCTTTGGTCAAAAGTGGCTACATTCCAGTTGTGTCAAGTGTTTCAGCCGATGATACAGGTCAAGCCTATAATATCAACGCTGATACCGTTGCTGGTGAAATAGCAGCCGCTTTGGGAGCAGAAAAGTTAATTTTGCTCACCGATACTCCTGGGATTTTGCAGGATTACCAAGACCCCTCCACTCTAATGGCTAAGCTGGATATCCAACAAGCACGAGAGTTAATGGTATCGGGCGTTGTGGCTGGCGGTATGATACCTAAAGTCAACTGTTGTGTGCGATCGCTGGCTCAGGGGGTACGGGCGGCTCATATTATTGATGGTCGAATTCCCCACGCCCTACTTTTAGAAATTTTTACCAATAAAGGAATTGGTTCTATGATTGTGGCATCTGAATTTACGACTTAGCACTGCTTAGCTTCAAGTATCCACCAGTCAAAATTCTTCCCAGACGTGCCATATTAGTCTGGAACATTGCTTCCCTTAGAGGGGCGGGCGCGAGTCAAGTTATCGGACATCGACAAAACGTTATCGGTAAAACCCGCCCCGATGATTTGGTATGTGGAAGGTTACTTACTTCTGTTTAATAATCCCGTCAATGAAGTGGGGCGTTTCTGGGCACGCTTTCTCGCTTTAGCCTCTCGACGCTGTTTCGCCAGACTTAATCCACTTAGCTTGACGGGTGGTTCCTCTGGCTCATCTTCTGGCTCATCTTGGGGTTCAGAGGGTACGGTACTCGGTTCATCTTTACTTTTCCACCAAGCTACAACCCAGCCGCCAGCAATTCCCCCAACAGCACCCACTAAGATACTGAAGGGAACCGAGTATCTCAATAAGACCAGACATAGCAAAAATACTAACCATAGTCTCAGCGCGACTGGGAACCCATCTGAGAAACCTGGGAAAAGTTTATTCATTCCTTTATTCCTTTATTCCTTTATTCTTTGCCGTTACATATTATCTTGATAGGTTCATCCTACTAAGGTAGGATATTAATGAGACTGGCACGAAATAAACCTACCTATAGGTCTGCATAGATACTATTTTTCATTTACTCACCCTTTGTCCTTTTGTCAAGGGGGAATTTTTAAATATTGTGTGAAGATAGAATTCATTATTTTTGATAAATTTAACTTATGATTACAGGGATTTGCCTGGTTGAAACAGTTAAGTTTATTTAAGGATTGTAAATATATTTGACGAATATTCAGGCAGCTTCATCAATGTACATTGAGCGAAGGTTTTCGACTCCTCATATATGTAAACTTTTTCTTAACAACTATTTAAATTAATAATAACTTAATTTATTTGTTTATGTAAAGTTTTTGTGAACCTGACAAAAAACAGGAATTTAAATTATAAATCACTGTATTCTAAATATTAAGATACAGATTACCCCATTACTAATATGAATAAACTCTTAATAGCTGTGACTTTATCACTGTCTATTCTTCTAGAAGCTTTAGGAGGAAATTCGGTAGGCGCATTAACGATAAGAAGTTGGAACAGCGCCAATCAGCGAGGGGGTGATTTATTCAATGCCGGAAATGGCACATTCCAATATAGTGCATTCAGTGCTAGTCTTCTTAAACGTTCACATACTATCCTTCCAGGACTATCAACCCTAACTGAGACAAATCTGGCTGAAGTTGATGTATTCTTTCACGGAACGTCTTTTAAAACCTTGACGTCAACCGAAAGTACTGTGCTGAGAAGTTTTGTTAAAACGGGTGGTTCTGTGATCGTCGAATCTGATTCAAGTCTTGCTGAACAGATATCTGCCAATTCTTTACTTGAATCCCTCGGACTCGGTTCACGATATACAGGTGTTGTCGATGGTGTCAATTCTGCTACAGGTGGCACCTTTGAAAATACAGTTTCTCTAACGACTGTCGGTGTCTTAGGTGATCTAAGAGGTAAAAGATTTGGTACATCCTTAGCCACTGAGATTGAGTCAATGGTAACCGATATTACTCCAACTGGGGGGATGGTAATTGGTAAAAATGGCTCAATCAGGTCGATGGTGGAATTTCAGCCCTTTGCTAACGGGGGTCAAGTCTTGGCTGTTGGTGATCCTTACGGTTTTAATCTTTTCCAGAGTTCAGATAGTTTTTTGTATAATTCTAACAATCAAAAAGCCTATTTAAATTTCATCGAGTCTAAACAATTGAGAATACCTGTTCCGGAAACATCAACGGTATTGGCGCTATTGACATTAGGAATTTGTGCTGTGGGAAACAAACTCAATAAAAAATGATTAAACCATTGATAATTCCGAAAATACCCTTGGTGACAGTAGGAGGATATTGTAGCTGATTGGGGAGACGCATTTCGGGGGAGCAGGGGAAGCAGGGGGAGCAGGGGAAGCAGGGGAAGCAGGGGAAGCAGGGGAAGCAGGGGGAGCAGGGGAAGCAGGGGGAGCAGGGGAAGCAGGGGGAGCAGGGGGAGCAGGGGAAGCAGGGGGAGCAGGGGGAGCCATATCCCTGATAGCGGTGCAAGGGTATAAAAGGGTTTAACCCGGATTTGTTGAACTTGATCAAATATCAATGCAACTCAAAGCTTTGATAGCTAAGGGTTTGGGAGTTGTGCAGCAAGCCCGACAAAGGTGACATGCTCCCGATTTCGGGTGGTACCAACCCTCACAGGTGTCAAGGCTAGCCAGTTTTTGGTTTAATTTATCGTTTCGCCTGTCATTTTGTGGTCATTTTTCATCGGTATATTCATTATTGTTCCTCAACAGTGTCAGGATTGAACCATGAAACGCATCAAATCATTAACATTGATCGCCGCCGGAGTCTTGTCTACCATTGCTGTGCCACTTGTGAGCCATACACAGACAACCTACACGGGAACAGTTGAGCGGGTGTGGGAAGATGGATTTCGCTTAAGAAGTGGCGATCGCAGCCTCAAGGTGGATACATGGGATCTCTACGGTGACAACACAGCCGAACATATTCAGACAGGCGATCGCGTAACCATCTCTGGAGAATTTGAAAATGGCGAATTTGATGCCAACTCCCTCACCGATGCGGCTACCTCCACACCTTCAACTACCGATACGGAAACCGCCACACGATCACGGGTGAGCCGCACACAGACAACCTACACGGGAACAGTTGAGCGGGTGTGGGAAGATGGGTTTCGCTTAAGAAGTGGCGATCGCAGCTTTAAGGTGGATACATGGGATCTCTACGGTGACAACACAGCCGAACATATTCAGACAGGCGATCGCGTAACCATCTCTGGAGAATTTGAAAATGGCGAATTTGATGCCAACTCCCTCACCGACGCTGCCACCTCCACACCTTAAACTCGGCGGCTAAAGGTGTTTTGTGGGCTGTGGAAGGCACAAATGCCAAATCCACAGTTCATATCAAAACTCTTACCAACGCCACAAGATATGCGAATCTTGCTCGTCGAAGATGATCCAGAACAAATTGAACCCCTCCACGCCGCCTTGACTCGTTCAGGGCATATCGTCGATGCGGTGGAAGATGGAACAACCGCCCGATGGCTGATGGGCGAAAAAGACTATGACTTGCTTATTTTGGACTGGATGTTGCCCGGTGAGGATGGTATTTGTCTGTGTCAGCAGTATCGTCAGGCAGGAAAAGCCGCTCCCATTCTCATGCTCACGGCAAAGGATACCATTACCGATAAGGTGATGGGGTTAGATGCTGGCGCCGATGATTATCTAGTCAAGCCTGTGGATATTCAAGAACTGCTGGCGCGGGTGAGGGCTTTGCGGCGACGAGCGCCCCTCTGGTGCGGTGACGTGTTGCAAGTTAGCGATCTATCCCTGCATCTCGACACCATGCGCGTGGAACGGGGAAGCGTTAGCCTGAAACTGGCAAGCCGTGATTTTCAACTTCTGGAGTACATGATGCGCCATCCTCACCAGATCCTCACTCACGATCAGATTGAGAAGGCACTATGGGAATGGGGAGAGGAACCCGAAAGTAATGCGGTAACCGCTCGGATTAGACGCCTGCGTCAACGGTTGCGCGAAATGGGTGTAGACGGTTGGATTGAAACCCTCTACGGCACAGGTTATCGTCTTGAACCGCTTCTAAAAACCTAGACAAACCTACCCACAAGTAATTCTGTCTTGGTATAAGTCCACGGTGTAACTTTTGGTCGATAACCGTTAACGCTCACCGCTTGACTGATACCCGGCATTGTTGCTCGATATCAGCCAAAACCTTCGGTTCCCAGTTAGAGACACTATAGTAATCGTGTCTACGATTGACTACAGGGCATCGACCAATAAAATTATTAAATTGATATAGAGCACTCCATACGTGCTTTCTCGGATTCACTCCGAGATAGGCGGACACAGAGCGCGGCAATCTCTCACTCAAATTCATGCCTCTTCTGGCAATTGCCAGAGCCGCTGCCATATCAGATGATAGTCCATACATCCGACTATATTTAACCAATCCAATCAAACTCGTGTAAGCTGGATTGACAAACTGATGAGTTATTCCTCGGTTGGATAAAATCGATGACAAAATCTGATAAAAACGACTGTATGCCCAGGCAGAAAGCATTCGATCATATTTTTTTCCACGCTCTCGCAATTGAGCTTTCTTTGTCGAAAAATCCAAGCTTTCGCACAGAATAGGGCTCTGAAAACTTCTGGCTAAAGCTGCCAATTTCAAACAAACATCTACAATTTGAGCATCTTGTTTACCTGTGGGTAAACCCGTCTGAAAAGGAATAGTTCCCTGAGCTTTTAAATTTCCTTGACCATCAATATATGCCCAACCGATAGAACTAGGATTTAGATCGATACCCAGGGCACCATACTGAATTTCTCTACTAACTTTCTCCACCGCTGCGGGTGTGAATTGAACAGCAACACAAGAGCGATTATCCTTTCTATAGAAGTGCCATGTTTTCGCACCGCTACTGGGTAATCTATTAATCTTTCTTGAGAAGCTGCCTATTTTTGATGTGACATATTTCCCAAATTTGGCTTCCAGACAACCGGGGACTCTCAACTTGATAGTATCTCCAGACCATTGACAAGTTTGATTCCCATAACTTTCATCCTTGGAACCAACAATAAATACTGACCCTCTGGATACATTCACTCTAATTTTCGCCGATTTCAGATGTTTAATTTGATTTTCAATTCGGTGGATATATCGCTTTTTATGATGCAGACCTTGACGCAGATGATACCAGTTAGTTTTTCTCGTCTTGAGGTTTGACGACAAGGGAAAATTACAGCATTTTTTGGAGGATTGCCAGTTCTTTTTCCCATAGAACTTCCGAGCTAACTTAATTTTCTTCGTGGCTCTGGTTACCCAATCTTTCGCTGACTTAACTCGTGATTCTAATTGCTTTATCTGTCTTTTTCTACATTCTTTAGCTGAGTCAGTTTTTCCTTTAGCTAATGCAATTACTCCGTTAGCATAACGCTTACTGAACCCGTATTTATCTTGAATAAGACTATTCCAACTGGATTGATTAAATTTAACTTCTTTGTTTAATAAATGGTTAACTGTTTCAACTGTTGCTTGATAAAATATATCGGACAATGAAGTTAAAAACATCTCCAAGTCGGTGAAACCGATGGGGTTAAGTTCATCGGCGGGAGTTGGCAAGCCTTTGCAATAAGTTATCGTTGTCATAGCTTTTTGGCTACCTCCCTCAGTTCATCCACTATTTTTTTGTTCTTATGACTTCGACTCCCATGTCTGATTATACCATAGAAAATGTCTAGTTATGTCAATAATTGTCTAGATATTGACGGACTGTTAGTTAACCCCCTTCTGCTTGAGATATGACTCATCCAGTTTCTGTTGTTCATCAACGCTGGCAAACACTGCCGATTCGAGTGCGGGGAACCGTGATTATTGTAATTCCCGTAACCTGTTTGTTCATGGCATTGTCGGCATTTGCCTGGTTGAAAGCCAGCTTGGTGGAAGATGAAACCTGGGTGCAACACACTCAAATTGTGCGTTTGGAAACAAAACGTCTCCTAAATGCCTTGGTTGATGCGGAAACCGGAGTTCGAGGGTATGGATTGACTCAACGAGATGAATTTTTGACTCCTTACAACCGGGCTAAAGCGATTATTCCTAAATCGTTGGAGCGATTAGAACAACTGGTACAAGACAATCCTCAACAAACCCAACGAATACAGGATATTCGGACAGGGGTTGATGAGAATCTAAGGATTTTTCAACAGAAATTAACCTTACAGCGAGAACTAAAACTAATTCAGGGAAAAACTGATATTTTTGTTCCAGTTGCCTCTCTCTATGCGTGGTTAGAGGAAGGAAAAGCGACGATGGATGCTACCCGAATAGAAATCGATCGCTTTGCCCACACCGAGGAAGAATTATGGGTACAACGCCGACAACACCAAGACTTTTATCGACAAATTACCTGGATTGTGTTGTGTATTTTTGGTGTGATTGGGACGCTCAGTGCCTGGTTTGCCGTTCACCTTTTCTATCAGTTGGAACGAGAGTTAGCCAACCGAGAAGATCGCTTGCGTCAAACGAATCAACGTCTGGAGATTGTCTGTGAGCAACTCCAACGATTTACCGCCAATGCCTCTCATGAATTGCGGGCGCCTTTAGCGGCAGTGTTGAGTAATGCTCAGGTGGGATTGATGGATCTCGATGACTTGGAAGAGGAGTCAATTCCACTGCGCCAACGACTCGATAAGATTGTCAATCTGACGAAACAGATGAGTTCACTGGTGAGTGATTTGTTATTTTTGGCGCGACATGAAGGGTTATTGACGGCTGATTCACTCCAATGTGTTGATCTGAGCGATTTATTAAGTAATTTAGTGGTTGATTGGCTACCGCAAGCGAAAACCTATCAGCTAACGCTGACGAGTCAGTTACCCAAAATGGCGGTTGAAGTCAATGCCGACGCCAATTTGTTGCGGCAAGCGATCGCGAATCTCCTCAGTAATGCTTGCCGCTATACGCCCGCCGGAGGCATGATCGAACTGCGTCTACTTACACACACGGATCATGCCTTGATTCAGGTTGAAGATACCGGAATCGGTATTCCCACAGAGGCTCTACCTCATCTGTTTGAACGGTTTTATCGCGTTGATTCAAAGCGTGCCAAAGCCTCCGGCGGCTTTGGCTTAGGATTAGCGATCGCGCAACAGATTGTTCAAGCTCATGGGGGACATATCAGCGTTACCAGCACCCTGTCTCAGGGTTCGACGTTTCAAATTGCTCTACCCCTGATTCGAGCCATTCCCTCAACTTGACATCTCCCCGGAGCCTAGAGAGGAATTTTCTCGGGTTCGCTAGGTGGATGTTACCTTCTTTTTTGTACGATAGGTTGATAGGAGAAGTTATCAACTCTAGATGACCCACAGCGGTTCTTTGCCGAATCGCGTCCCTTTGGTATTCCCCATACCTGCCGATTGTTCTCGATCAATTGGGTATGGCGGCGATTTAATTCATAAAAAAAGGGATTTGTCAAGGGTTTGTTGCCAAGCTCAAGCTAAAAACTGCTTATCGCTTATTTGAATGATCATCAAAACTTCGGTGCTGGCTCACTTACTCCAAGCCATGCCCCAACTGCGGCAACAAGTATATTTCAAAGCGTCTCTGACCGCACTCTCCCATGCAATGGAAGATCAGGTCTTGGCTGGTTCGGAGCAGCCGTTGGTGATTGCCTGTTTTCAGCGAGAACGCTTCTATCGTCAGGAAGCCCATCGCTATCGGCGTATTGCTCAACGGACACCTCATGTCTATGTATTAGCCGCACCGGAAACTGATTTCAAGAATAGCTCAGATCACCACGAAACCGTGGCATTTGATCCGGGCGATGGCTTAAGTCACGAGTGGCATTTAGTCGTAATTGGTTCGTACTATGCCAACTGTTTGATTTGCCGAGAAAAACGTCTGTCTGTCTCCAATAGCGTCAATGGCGAGATGGATACCTCTCGACGTTTTGAGGGAATTTGGACATTTGACCGAACGGTTAGTGCCAAAGCCGCCGAGTTGATTCTGGATCGCATTGCCCGCTATCGACCTGAATTAGTGGATAAAATCGAGCAGGCAAAAGCTCAGTATATTGGCGACTCCTTAAAGGTAAGTTCTCAATCAACTCAAACAAAAGACGTGAATCGGCAAGATTCACCTAATCCCGATCCGTTTGTGCAGCGGTTGGTGACTTACTTACAAGCGGGTCAGTATAAACTGCTGAAAGCCTATCGCTCGATCGCGGCTCAAGAACAACGAGAGCGTTTGGTAAATTCGATTAGCACGGCAATTCGGCGATCGCTCGATCCTCATGAAGTCCTAGAAATCGCGGTGCAAGAGTTAGGACGAGCCATGGGTTCCTGTCGCTGTCTGATTTATCGCTGTAAAGCAACGGATACTCAAGCCACGATTACCCATGAATACCTGGAAACCCGAGGACGCGATCGCACCATCCTTTGCTCAACTTTAGGTAGCCCTTGGCCCCTAAAAGACAATTCTCTGTTTCAAGGAATTGTCGAACATCAAGAGTCTATTTCCGTAGAAGATACCCAAAACGATCCTCGACTGAACCAGACACCGAGCAAAAGCGCCAATTCCCCGTCTTTTAACTTAAAGGAATTGGTGCAAACTTTTAGTATGCGCTCCTGGTTAATGGTTCCTGTATTATATCAGGGTCGGTTATTGGGTATGGTTGAGTTACACCACTGTGGGGAAATCCCTTATCGGTGGAAGGATGAAGAACTCGCCCTCGTCGAAGCGATCGCGACTCAAGTGGGTGTCGCCTTAATCCAAGCTGAAGCCTATGCGAATCTGCAAGATTTGAACCAACAACTCGCAGCCCTTGACCGCACTCGTAGTAATTTAGTCGCAATCACGGGTCATGAACTCCGCACCCCCCTGTCCACCATTCAGGTTTGCCTAGAAAGTCTCGCTAGCGAGCCGGATATGTCGCCAGAATTGCGTCAAGTGATGCTCAATACCGCCCTTGATGACGCCGAACGTATGCGGAAATTGGTGCAAGACTTTCTCACCCTCTCCCGCCTAGAAAGTGGTCGTGTGGAATGGAATGTAGAAGCCATTTCTCTACAAGAGTGTATTGAGTTAGCTCTCAGCCGGATCAACGTCCATTGGTCACAGGAGCGGCGACCGAATATTATTAATCAGGTTCCTACCGATCTGCCCTTAGTCCAAGCAGATGGCGAGTGGCTGGTGGAAACCCTTGCCAAACTCCTAGACAATGCCTGCAAATTTACGTCCTCCCAAGGAGAAATCACAATTGGGATTCAAAGTAATGGGAATTCTATGTTAAAAGTGACCGTAGCCGATACAGGGCGGGGTATTGAACCGAATCGTTTAGAGGATGTCTTTGATCGCTTTTATCAAGAAGAAGGGGCGCTGCGACGGACTACAGGCGGCACAGGCTTAGGGTTGGCAATTTGTCGTCAAATTGTCAAGGGGTGGGGCGGTAAAATTTGGGCAGACTCGGCGGGTAAAGACCAGGGTTGTCAGTTTCACTTTACGGTGCCCATGATTGCGCCGACATCAGATTCTCAGCCCTCTAAAGGGAAGGGAAAAGGTAGTCGTAAGGGGTCAAGAGTTAAGCGAAAGTGAATTGAGGATTACTCGGTTAGATCAAGTCTAGTGGTATGAATTATATTTTTTTAACGCAGAGGTACGCAGAGGATATCGCAGAGGTACGCAGAGGAATTGAGCGGACTTGAATGAAAATTTTAGAGAGTTTGGAAACAACTGGAAATCGAGGAGCTATCCCTATTTTTTTCTTAAATTTTATAGCAGGGATTGTTTTTGATGATGGGCGTTTGGACTTCGTTCATCCATGAATAATCCCAATCTGGTTCGGATTGTTCAGTTAGGGACACCATATCGCCCTGATAGTTTTGATTGATTTGAATGGCTTTAGAGTGCAAATGTTCTGGGACATAGCATAAATCAACGGGCAATCCATGGACTAACAGAAATTCTGCTAATTGTTCAGAATGAATATATATGCCCTCTCGATGCAGACGTTGTAACATTTCCTTAAACGTGTGTCGGCGCTGATCAGTTTTTTGGGGGAATGGTAAGGGTGTGGGTAACATGCTGTGCTAAAGCCTTAGCTCAATCTTGAAGAAAAGAACTATTTCTTAGGAGGATACAGTTATTTATGATACCAGGTAAAATAGCAGTCATTGAAGGCGATATTACCCAGTTAACCGTTGATGCTATTGTCAATGCGGCAAACACTTCTCTCCTTGGTGGTGGAGGTGTGGATGGGGCGATTCATCGTGCTGCAGGACCCGGCTTGTTGGCAGAATGTCGAGGTTTGAATGGTTGTAAGACGGGTGATGCCAAAATTACTCAGGGTTACAATCTGCCAGCCGATTGGGTAATTCATACGGTGGGACCTGTCTGGCGGGATGGTAATCATGGCGAGGATGCTTTGTTAGCGAGTTGTTATTATCGGAGTTTGGAACTGGCAAAGGATTATCAGATTCGCACTATTGCTTTTCCTGCTATCAGCACGGGCGCTTATGGGTTTCCGCCGGAACGGGCTGCCAGAATAGCTGTAGGTACAGTTAAGCAGGTTTTGGAAGGGAATACAACTATCGAGCAAGTGTTTTTTGTTTGTTTTTCTAAGCTATCCTATAACCACTATCGGCAAGCTGTGCAGGAAATTTTGATGAATAAGGAATAAGGAGTGATTTCAATAGCTGTAGTTCAACTCGGTTTAACTGCCATTCTGGCTTTCTATGTAGCTTGGAATTTAGGTGCTAATGATGTTGCTAATTCCATGGGAACATCAGTTGGCTCAAAAGCGGTTACTCTACGGCAAGCGCTAATTATTGCGGGTATTTTGGAGTTTACGGGTGCGGTTTTATTTGGTCAAGGGGTGGCGACAACGTTAGCAACGAAAGTTATTGATCCAACGTTATTTGCCCAAACGCCACAGGTGTTACTACTGGGGATGACTTCGGTGTTACTCGCTTGTGGTTTATGGTTACAAATTGCTACCAGTCTGGGATTACCTGTCGCATCATCCCATGCCGTGGTTGGCGCGATCGCAGGATTTTGTTGGGTGGCGATTGGGGTGCAGGCGGTAGACTGGGGAACGTTGGGTCGTATTTCGTTAACCTGGATTATTACGCCCGTTATCAGTGGCATTTTAGCTGCCGGATTTTATGGTATTATCAATACCTCAATTTTAAGGCGAACGAATCCGATTGTTCGGTTACGGGAATGGATTCCTTGGCTAAGTGCTCTTCTTTTGAGCATCTTTGGCGCGATTGTTATGCCAAGTTTATTTAATCGTCCTCTATTTTATGCTTTGCCTATTCCTGCTCATGATTTACCCATTATTACGGTTTCAATAGCGGCGATTGTCCTCAGTCTGATTAGTTGGCATCAGTTAGAAAGTGGTTCCTTAATTTTATCTGTTAATCCTGAAGAATCGAGAGACAAAGGTATTCATAATGGGGAAGGGGAAATTGAAGCTAATATTGTCCCACCTCCTAATTCTGTTTCCCCCTTTCCCTCACCAATTGAGCAACAACTGGCGCGTTTCCAAGTTCTCAGCGCTTGTTTTGTGGCGTTTGCTCACGGTTCCAATGATGTCGGAAATGCGATCGCTCCCTTAGCTGTGATCGCTTATATCATTGCTACGGGTACGGTTCCACTCACTGCGTTTAATATTCCGTTGTGGATTCTTATCGTCGGTGGTGCGGGTATTGTTGCAGGTTTAGCCGTTTGGGGTAAAAAGGTGATTACTACTGTTGGGGAAAATATTATTCCGTTGCAACCCAGTAGTGGATTTTGTGCCGAAATTGCCACGGCGACAACTGTTTTACTCGCTTCCCGCTTCGGTTTTCCGGTTTCCACCTCTCATGCCTTAGTGGGTGGTATTGTTGGTATTGGATTGATTCAAAATTGGCGCACGGTGCGCTTTCAAACCCTTAAATCCATTGCTCTAGCTTGGTTAATTACGCTACCCGCCGCCGCTAGTTTAGGGGCGATTATTTTTATCAGTTTACGTGTAATTTTTCTTTAGAAATTTTTGCATTGAAGATAGCTAAAATACGATATAACATAATGTTCGGCAGCAAATTAAAAACAAAAATCGCCGCTTCAGAATAATGCCTACAGCCTTTACTTCTTAAGTTCAATGCCAGCTCTGAGAGATGGCTACGCTATAATGCAACTATATATTCTCTGTATGTACACATAACTTACTACTTCTGTGCCTAAGAAGATCGGTAAATCCGATATTATCGGACAACAAGGCATCAACATTATTGAAGAGATTGTCCTCGAAATGGGCTTTCTCTGGTATCCAACTGGCGGAGTAGAAGCGGGTATCGATGGTTTCATTGAAATCCGCAATTCTGACACGGACGAGGTGACAAACTGCATTATTCAGGTTCAAAGTAAAGCAACGAAGAAGACTCAAGTTCAGGCAGAAACTGAAACTATCTTCGAGTATCGATGCGAAGAGAGAGATATAAGTTACTGGTTGCAAGGAAACGCGCCAGTTATTTTAATTTTTGTTAAAATCTATACGAAAGAAGCTTTCTGGGTTTCTACCAAAGACTATTTCCGTAATCCCAAGCAACGACAATCAAAAAAGGTTATTTTTGATAAGGTACGTGACCGTTTTGATGCGAACGCCAAATTATCTTTAATGGATCTGGCTATTCCTCGAAATTCAGGACTGTACCTTGCACCACGTCCAAAGAAAGAAAAGTTGTACTCCAATTTGTTGCGAGTCTCGCGGCTTCCAGAACATCTTTATACGGCTTACACCATTACAGAAGATGAATCTAAGGCATATTCACAACTCCAAAAAATCGGTCGAAATTTAGGACAAGAGTGGTTATTGAAAGAAAATCTTGTGTTGAGTTTTCATAACTTACGCGAACCACCTTGGACTGAGATCTGCGATCCAGGAACCATTGAGGAACATGATGTAGAAGAATGGTCTATATCCAACAGACTTGAGCGACAACAGGAATTTGTGTTGCTGCTGAACAAAGCACTTCGAGAGAAAGGAAAAAGTGACTTATCGTTCGATCAAAAGAAAAAGTGCTGCTACTTCAAGCCAACTGCTGATAAATCAACACGTCGATATTATTACCGAAGTCTTGCAAAGAAAACCCATCGAGATGTTTTTCAGCCTTACTTAAAGAAAAACTCAGAGGAAGTTGCTTATTATCGACACTCAGCTTTTCAATGGCAATTTATACAAATTGAATTGAAGTGGTTCCTTGAAATTACACCAAGCTATTTATTTACTAGAGACGGTTATATAAAAGACAAATTTGAAAAGGAGAGGCTATCAGGAATAAAACGTCTTGAGAAAAATTCTGCTGTATTCGGTCAAGTAGTCATGTGGGCTGAGTATTTAAGTACTCCTGCTCAAGGTGATTTATTTACTCCTATATATCCATTTCTAGAGTTTGATCGATTGGAAGAGTTTGAGATTGACGTTGGTATTGACGATTCTATTTGGTTGGGAAATGAGGATCAAGAAACTACTGAACTACTAGAAGACGATCTGAATGATTTACCTTTGTTTAAATTGAGTCATGAAAGTTGAATTTTTACAAGAACCTGAATTAGAGTTTGGCAATGGCGGGCGGCATATTGATATCCGTTTTGGCATGATGCATCATAAACCACTCGATTATGACAGCACTGCTGCTCCCAAGGAAATCAAACTGGGGATCATTGGCTCTTCTGAAACGATTGAAGGGTTAGGAGTTTGGCTAGAAAATTGTAAGCAGGGAATTGAGGCGAAGAAAAGCAAACAACAATATCTTTTTCCAGAATTTCCAGGATTTGGGGAAGAAGATAACCTACCTAGTGCTATTAGCTTGGATGATAGAAGAAATGTAACTATTTCAAAAAAAGACATTGAAAAGCTTCTAGAAAACGAAGAGCGAAATGCGCTGATTCGGAGTTCCGTTAATTTCTTTATTGAAGAATTACGATATATTGATGAAAAAACAAGTCCCGATGTTTTAATTTGTGCATTACCGCCAGCCTTGCTAGAACGATTGTTTGTCGATGAAAAAGATGATGAGAATAGCAGTAAACAATCTTCTCATCAGAATAATCAATCAGAAGTAGATCTGGATTTTCATGACTTGTTTAAGGCAAAAGCAATGGTATTGCGAAAGCCAACACAAATTGTCTTACCCGAAACTTACAACGCGGGTAAAAAGCTTAAAGCAAGTAACCGAAAGCAGAAAGCTTATTCTCTTCAGGATGAAGCGACTCGGGCGTGGAATCTTTACACGGCACTTTATTACAAAGCTTTAGGAACTCCGTGGCGATTGGTGCGGGATGCGCGAGATTTAACAACCTGCTATGTTGGTATCAGTTTCTACAAAACTCTTGATCACTCCAAGCTTTATACCAGTACGGCTCAAATTTTCAATGAGCGGGGGGAAGGGGTTATTTTACGTGGAGGTCAAGCAGAACAGACAAAAGATGACCGCCAGCCTTACCTTCCAGCAGCCGATGCGTCTGAGTTGCTTTCTAATGCTTTAGCTCTATACCGTCGGGAGCATCGTAACCTACCGGCAAGAGTTGTATTGCACAAGACTTCTCGGTTTATTCCAGAGGAGTTTGAAGGCTTCCAAGATGCACTAGACAAACATGATATTCATTCCGCAGAATTCATCAGTTTTAATCGTACAGGCGGAACTCGTTTGTTTCGGTATGGCAAATACCCACCGTTGCGGGGAACTCTACTAACTTTGGATGATCGCACCCATGTTTTGTACACAAGAGGTAGTATCGACTTCTTCTCAACTTATCCAGGAATGTATGTTCCGCGTCCTCTGAAGTTTCGATGTGAAAGTGTAGAGGGAACACCAAAAGCTCTAGCTCAAGAGATTTTGGCGTTGACTAAGATGAACTGGAACAATACCCAGTTTGATCGCGGAGAACCTATTACTATCCGGGCGGCACGTCAGGTTGGCAGCATTTTGAAATATTTGAGTAAGAACGATCCTTTGGAAACGCACTATCGCTTCTACATGTAAAGTCAATTCAGTGAGCGATTAGCTTCACATATAAGTAAACCTTTCTGCGATATAACCAATCCGCTCAATAATATCGGCAATATTACTAATGTAATAATTATTTTCATTAACCGAGAGAGTCCGGTCTTTTAGCAATAAAAAAGACCACACTTCCCCATCTGTGATGATTCCGTAGACTTGATCTTGCTGGAACTTCTTTAGAGTCGCATACATTTCAGCGACACATTGCCCTAAACCATCAGATAGACTACTTTTTTTGACTTCAACGACTGAAATAATCGGCGAGATAAAATCAATATCATCAAGGCTTAAAGCGCAATCATATTTACCATTTAAAGGGTGAGGTAAACCGGGTGTTTCCTCTGGATTAATATCAACGGGTGGCTCGAAAAAAATGCCGAGATTGTAAGTGTCGCTGGCTTTCCACAAAATGTGGGAGACTAAGAGGTTGCCTCGGGTTGCTTCGTTATCCGATTTGGACAGGCTAATGCGAGACTTCATCTTTTTTACGGCTGTTTGCAAATCCGGATAAGACTGATCCGTGGGGTTAAAGGTGCTAAATAAATTTGCGTTTTTCAATAGCGTGATATTAAAGATAGCTTTTAATTCAGCGGCTGAGTATTTTCTATAGTCACCAAAAGACATAATGTGCCTTCAGAATTATAGTTTAATGCTTGTACCCGACACTACTCTTGTCCCCATTGATTGACTTGCTCAACGGACAATCCCAAAGCCTCGGCAACTTGCTCAACACTCAAACCCATGTTTAAGAGTCGGGGAATCGCTTCCTGTTGGGCGCGTTCGGCATTCTCGGCTCGCTGTTGAGCAGATTCTGCCCGTTGCTGTGCTGCTTCCGTCGGTGTGGGAATCCAGTTTCCTTGGGCGTCGTACCAGCGCAACCATTGTCGCTCTAATCCGCGATAGTCTCCGAACCACAATCCGATTCCCAATTCTAGGGTGGGCAGCCAGATTCTGGGTTCAGTGAGTTCCCGTTGCCGATAGCGATCGCCTTCTAACCAAAATACCCGCAATTCGTCAGTATAGCGGTCGAAGACGATGTAGTAGGGAATGGCTAAAATTTGCTCGTACACTTCCCATTTGGTTGGGGGTGAACCGCCGCGTTCAGTTTGTCCCAAGTCTTCCTGGCGGGTTCCTGGAGAGAGCAATTCGATGGCGACGACGGGGCGAACTCCTTCTTGCCAAATCACATAGCTCAAGCGCAGTTCCCGTTCTTCGTACAGTCGAGGAACTCCCACTACAGCATACCAATCGGGTCGCTTGTACCAGTTGGGATGATTCACGTCATAGTAGAGATTCAAGTCACTCGCTACAAAGATGCGATCGCTCTGATGGGTAGGCGGACAGAAAGTGGCGCTGCATAGTTCAGCTTGCCACAGATGATACTCGTCAGGCAATCCCGGTTCCTCCACAGATTCACTCTTGAGATCGTACATCGTGGGCAGGGTTTCTCTGGGAGAACGAGGGGGATCAGTTTGTTCGATAAAGGGTTTAGTAATGGACATAGACAACGCGATCGCTTTCTCTGGTTGGTATTGTAACAATTACCTTGTGTCAAGGACATGGGAAGGGCGGGTTTAGTCAAGTTATCGGTTATTTCCAGAACATTGTCAGTCAAACCCGCCCCTACACCCTTGATTCCTCTTGCTGTATTGGAAAGAGGATATCAGGGTTGAATTCCTATCACTAGGCAAACTTTATCAACAGTGGATTGAGGGGAATGCCAAGTTAGAAGCGATATTTGGGGATAACTGGATTGATTGTAGGCGTTGAGTCAAACGCGCGATCGCATCTTCGTTCAATCCAGTCGCACTAAAAATTTGTAGGCGATTCGGGGTAGACGGAGCTTTCGGAAGCGGAGCTTTTGCAGTCGCTTTCATCTTTGGAGTTCTCGATGGCGCTGGCTCAGGGGTAGGACTCCATTCCTCATCTCCCCCCATCATATTGGGACTGATCAGGGTGATATCAAACTCATCCAGCAGTTCTGAAGGGAACTCATCAAACTCATAGGTCGCTTCTACTTCTACATCTCCAAAAATTCCCTGATAGCTGATCCCTTCCGGCATTTCCACGGGGACTTGTACGGAGACAGAACCTTCTTTTGGATTGACGCGCACCTCCTCGCTGACAGCAATAAAGGCGGTATATTGGCACAATAGTTGATAGGTTAAAGCCGTATCAGTGACAATTTCTACACCAACTTTTGTCTCTCCCTTCACCATTTGATTCATCAAGTCTTTAATCCGGTTACGACCCCACAGTTGTGCAATAGCAGGATTTCCCGTCTCCTCCAAATTAAGCTCAAAACTCTGCTGGTACTGCTGTCCTCCAGCAGTCGTTCCTGTTACTTCTAGCCTTCCCGGTAGAGCGTCTTTTTTGCGTCCAAATACAACTAACGGCTGTTCAGCAAATAAATCGGGTGGAGTCGCCGGATAAATGATGGGAGGTTTACCCTCACCTTGCCAGTACAGTTGAATATTCGTCAGCACTGGATTATTAATTTGCTCAAAGAACTGTTCAGCAACTTTATCAGTCGGCTCATCGTAGCGGACAATCCGGGAAATTCCCCGTCCAATTTCAGCAATTCGATTCAGGAGAAAACGATTAACAGAACTTCCTACACCAAAACTGTGTAGGCGATTCCCTAATTTTAAATGACGTTGGATTTCTGCCAGAATTTGATTTTCGTTGCCAATATAACCGTCAGTTAACAGTACAATACTCCGCAATCGTCCCGGATCAACCTCTGGGAAGTTTAGCACCGCCTGAATCCCCCGCATCAGTTGAGTTCCGCCACTGGCGTTTAACTGATTAATATAATTCATGGCGCTGTTGCGGTTTTTTTCTGTATTCGCCAAGGGAACGGGTGAAAGTTGGCGGGTGGTATCTGAGAAATCGATAATGGTGAAGGTATCGTGGGGATTGAGTCCCTGGATAAAGCGGCGCATTAATTCTTGACATTTGTTTAAAGGTTCACCGCTTTGAGAACCCGATGTATCAATCAAAAATACTACATCTTTGGGGACTAATTGATCGGGGTTATACTCAATCGCTGGAATCAAATAAACCGCAAAATGTCCGCCGTGATTGTCGGTTTGAGATAATACTGTGGTTTGCGTGCGATCGCAGGCTACTTGATAGCGTAAAATTAGGTCTTTATTGGGAATCGTGTCTCGTTGAGATAGCGTGACTCGCATTCGCTGATCTTGGCGCTCAATTTGAATCTGATGGGATGGAGAATGCACCTCTTTAATCTCAACCCCAGCCTCAATATCTACAGTCACATTAATATCATGTCCAGAACTGGTTCCGGGAGGTAGAATTGGCGCATTTAAGCGGGACGCATCGGGCACTAAATCGGTGTCTTTATTTTGTGTCATCGGTGCAGGTACTGAACCCCCACCTATCGTATTCTCATCAATGGTTGTTCCAGGAATATAACGAGATCCTACAACCATAGGGAAGACAAACTCGTAATTTCCCCCAACAAATTTTAGGCTATCAGTGTAGCGAATAATCACATCAATTTGCTCACCGGGTTGGATGTTAGCCAGGGATTGGGTAAAAATGTTCGCCCGTTCCTGTTCTAGCAATCCGGCGGTGCATCCTTGCTTTTTGGCTTGTTCGTAAATAGCTACCGCTTCTTGGCGTTTCTTAATGTTACCTTTAATTGTGCGATCGCCGATGCGAATCTCCATATCATCAACGGCGGCTTCATCGGGTAAGGGGAAGATATAGGTGGCTTCTAGGGGAGTGAAAAAAGGATTTTCAAAGGTTTGTGTTACCTCCACCCGTGAGACATTTCCCGTCACCTTGGCTTGTACGTCAGTATACTTCAGCGGAAAGACTAGGGGGTTTCCTTTTTCAGATTGAACGTATAAACCACCTAAGTTTGGTGATGGGGATGGAAGAGGTGATTTAGCCTTTTTGGTCTTATATTTCATTTTCCATTGACCTTGTTTTTGAAGTAGGTAGTATTTCGCACTAACATTGGGACCAAAAACAATCTCATCTTCATCTTCAAGATCATGGACTTGACATTTTTGTCCATTAACCAATAGTCCATTAGCACTTTGCTTACCTTTAGCATTACCATCGACAACTTTGTATACATAACTGCCATCATCTATAATTTGTCGAATTAATGTTGCATGGTGGCGAGATATAAACATTGAGTAGATGCGGATATCACATTGTGGATCTCTACCTAGGGAGTAAACCGATTCTTCCAAGGTATATTCTCTGCGTCCCTTGTCGTCTTCAATAATCAACAAATGGGTGGATGGATTTAGCATGATGATTCTCCTTTTTTCGGTAAGCCACGACACCCGCAAAGAATTCAAGTTCTTGGCTAAAAGCTTAAGTCTATTAAAATGGACTACAATTTTTATCTAGTAAACTCGATTCTGACTTGAGCTTGGATGCCTTGGGTTTCAATTCAAAGTGGTTTAACAGTTTTGTCTGTATATCCTCAGCATAAGGGCGGTTTTGAGGGGAAAGTGTTCAGTCTTTGACTCACCCTTTGACTCAGTAATTGACTCAGTAGAGGTTGTGGTATCGTATCCCTACCCGATGGGGCTGATACCAAATCCGGGTTAGCCACCCCCTTTATAATCTAGTCCGCGCAGGCGGACGAAAGGCAAGTGTAGCAGCGATTTCAATCGCCTCCTCTTGCTTACCTTCCCCATTTAATTTTGATTATTATTCTCATACACGGACGACCAAGAATTCAAATACATGGCTTAGTTTTCAGGGTATGTGGCGCAACGAAGGGAGGTAAGTTTTGAGTGAGAGATTGGGAGATTTATAGATTGTGTAGGGGCTCACTTTCACTACTATCTTTTCTGTTTCACCAGGATGTGACTAAACCCGCCCAGACGCGCCATGGCGCGTCTCTACAATAGTTTATAGACTTCCCGTGAAAAGTTAGAAATACATAGAGGCGTTAATTCTCTATGCAAAGGATGAAAAGATGTAAGAATTCTTGGGGAAAATATTTAGTTCTCTGTGTCAATCTGTGTCCCCCACTATTCAGGCTTCTGTCTGCGTCATCCCTTCTGTGTCCTCTGTGTTTTTGTCAATACTCGGTAATGATTTTTATTATAAGTTTAACAAAATACATGCGTCCAAGGGGATGTTGAGCGTAAGACGAAAATCATAAACTATACAAAGTTTTTACCAAGATTCAAGGGGTTTAGCTGTGCTTGGATTGTTTTTGCCCAGAAAATAGCCACCATAGAGAGTATACCTGAAAATCGCACACTCTTCTCACAATCGCCGTAACCCCTGAAAAATCGTAGCTTTTTCCCAAAAAGAGGTAAAAAACGAGCAATTATGACGTTTTGTTGAGACAAGACTCTGATTGAAAAATTTAAACCGTTCTGGGGGAAAGAATCGTTTAAATTATCAGAACTTGACAAATTGAGCCGAAATGAAATCGAGTCAAGGGAAGCATAACAGTAGCGAAGCCGAAAGAAAAAGCCAAGGGGTATCTAGTGAATCGTGATTATCAAAAGAAGTGCGATCGCCCAGGGATGATCGGCTCTAATTAGTCTAAAGTCCAAATTGCCGAAACCCTTGATATCCCGTAGGGTGGGCATTGCCCACCAGCCTTAAATCAGTATCATTATGTTACTTTTAATCGTGCGATCGCCAATACGAATCTCCATGTCATCAACGGCGACTTCCTCCGCTAAAAAATGGAGGTGGCTTCTAGAATACTCAAGCTCAACCTTATTTTTGAAGTATGTGGTACTCAACAATTTGGTAAAAATAACTGCCATCGTCTCGAACTTGCCGGATTAATGTCGCATGTCTGCGGGAAGCAAACATTGTGAAGAGGCGGATGGGTGGATTGATTGGGCATGATAGTTCTCCAGTAGGGGCTTTGGTATCGTACCCCTACCCGATGTGGCATAAGACGGATTTGTTAGAATGTAGGTTCTTCAATCCCATTTCACTCCAGAAACAAACGTATTTGAACTAGTGATTAGCGAACCTCAAGCAGAATTTTTACTGTCTCAGTGTGAGACGTGGCTCGGCACAAAATTAAATAAACTTCAAGAACGTCTTAGAGGTGAACATGAACAGACGAGATCTCACTTATGGGAACTTATCGTGCTACATGCAACAGCTTCTGCGGTTATTTCAAGGCATCATAAGCAAGACGACTCAAATTCAGAAGTTTCATCTCTAATTCAGCCTGAGGGAGAGCAAGAAGCAGTTCCTGATATTTTCTTGCAGCCTGATGACTGTGATCCTTTTTGGGTAGAAGTTGCATATATTATCCCTCGTAACCAGCAACAAGAAACTGATATAAGGCTTTTTCCTTCTTGGGTGAGAGAAGAATTATCTAAAAGAAAGGTGGCTGATTCACAACACCTAAGAATCAGACTTAAGCCAGCCGATACCAGCAAAGATGTACAAGTACCTCCAAACAATTCCTGGGGACAGTTACTTAAGACAGATAAATGGAAAACCTTTGTAGCTGAGCTGGAATCGGGTAACTTCAAGTCAACTTTATGTCTTGAAGAAACTGAAAATACAAATTTAATTGTGATAATTGAAGGGATAGAACAAGGGGGTTTTGTCTCTTCATCCTTTCCAGCGCCAAATGTACCAAAATGCCCTAAAAGCCACCCAATTTATAAAAAAATTGAGGAAAAGGCAAAGCAAGCCAGCAAGTGGGCAAAATCTGGCAAAAAGTATAAACCGCTCGTTCTTTTTTTAGGTGCTTCTGAAAAGCTACATCAAATTAATGATAGCGGTACACCTTCTTCTATTAGCCCTAAACAAGCAGTATACTCCGCTCTAGCAGATACAGAACAGTGGGATTTAACAACAACTTTGAATGCCATAGGAACAGCACCTTGGCCTGGGACAAATGCACCTAGACAAAGAGTCAAAGGTTCCAGGTTGATTTCGGCTGTGGTAATCGTCACGATTAAAAATGAATATTCTGGTTTAAAGTATGGGTGGAGAAAACGAGCCAGTAGACCTATCGTTATCAAGAACCCTCATCCTGATGCAGAGTTAACTCTACATCAGGAACAACTTATTCATCAAATAAATCTTAATCAAGTTGAATATGGCTCTGGTTGTGAAAGCTGGGAGGCACAACAAACACAGAGAATTCCTATAGCATCACAAAGATACAAGGAATGGGAAGGTAGTTTTGTTTTTAGCCCTGGATCAGATTTTTTTTTTAACATAGAGATTCCCTGCAATCTTGTGGCTCTGTTCCTAGCAGGAGATATTACCGCTTGTGAGGTTTGGGATGATAAAAACTCAGGCAGTGATGATTCTCCAAGTCTCAAAAAGGAAATAGGTTCTTCTCTGTGCTTGGCTACAGAAGTGAACCAACAAATAACCAATGTTAACTTTGTAAAAGTAGATCCTAAATTGAGAGAGCAATCACGCATTAGGTTAGAGTTTGGTGCATTCACTGCTTCTACAGAGCCTATTAATGATTCTCCTCAAGCCTACATAGAAACTGATGCTAGCGGTGCTTTTACACTCAAGCTTCCCCAGAACCTTATAACGCGCCTGTTAGCCGGAAAAATTACGGCTGGTGAAGTGTGGAATATTGATAATAATAAACAAATTGGTGATTTATTAAAAAATGCAGTGAGTAGAGGTCAAGAGATTATAGATGCAAAGCTCGTTCAGGTTAGTTCTGACCCTGAAAGTGAACCTGCACTCAGCTTAACCTTCAGCGCTCCTACCGACACGACAATACGTGAAGACAAAAAAATAATTCGTGAAGAAAAAAAGCGAAGAAAAAATAAAATATCAGAAAACTAGACAACAATGAATAGATAAATTAAACAGGAGTAGAACGAATTAAAACAGATGAAACCACCTTAACCGCCTGAATAACCCAAAAAATTGAAGCCTTGGGAGTTGAATTATCGGATTAAATCTATGTTTAAAGAACTCCGGTTCAGTGACCATGCTCTGTTCAAACTTGACTTGTTAAGTAAACGAGGAATTGTAATTCATCAGGATTTTGTTATTGATACCATCCAGTCTCCGGATAAACGAGAATTAGGAGAAGGAGAAAAAATCACAGCACAAAAAAACTTAGATGAAAACTTAGTGTTACGAGTTGTTTATCGAGAATATGAGGCATTCATTTTAGTGATTACATTGTATCCAGGTAGAAGGAGCCGTTATGAAAAAAATTAGATACAGCAAAGATGTAGATGCACTTTTGATTGAGCTTTCAGAGGATGCGATCGCCTATGCAGAAGATGAAGGACGGATAATCCTTCACTACTCACTTAATGACCAGCTCGTGCTGATTGAGATTTTAGATTTCAAGCAGTCTATGTCTGAAGAGATGATTGCTGAACTTGTTTCAACATATTGATTTTTATCAATTGCGATCGCAGCAAGGGTTAAAGAGCTACATATAATAGGGCACGATAGTATCGTGCCCCTACGAATGGTGCTTTAGATGCCAAGCCAGCGTAACTGTTGGACTTATTATTTCTTCCCTACCACTGCTATTATGGCATCGACGCTCTAGAGTCCCTTAGCTAAACTAGAATGAGTTGAGAATTGTATACAACAGAGCAATATGGATACACCTCTCTTAGATAAGCTAATTGAACAACTAAAAATTATGCCTCAAGACTTGCAGTGGCGAGTGCTTGAATTTGCACGCGCTTTAGCCAGTTCAACAATTCAAGGTGTATTCGGGCGACAATTACTACATTTCGCAGGTTCAATCCCACCCGATGATGTTAAGTTAATGCGCCAAGCAATAGAACAGGACTGTGAACAATTTTATCTGAATGAGTGGTAGATATTTATTAGACAATAGGGGGATATAAAACACCAGTAAACCTGCATTTTTACCGAATTAACCCATAACTAAAGTCCATAATTAATAGACAGTATAGGGATTTTAGTCCATTTTAATGGACTTGAGCTTTTAGCCAAGAACTTGAGTTCTTGGCAGATACTATCCTGACCAATCATGCTACTATGAATAACTCGCTCTGTGCATCCACAGAAGGATTAACTATTGTAGACCGAGCAAGGAAACGTCTCGGCTGGACGAAAACTAGCACCGCCTGTTGGTGGGAAGATGCACATACCTCCAGAGCGACTCTACGCCGCTTTTGGCGCGGGGAACGGATTCAACAGGATGCCTTTATTTCTATCTGTAAAGCTGTGGGTATCATTGATTGGCAAGCGATCGCACAACTTCCCGAAAGCCTAAACCCTAATGTACCCAAACTCAAGTCTCCCCTGATTGACTGGGATGAAGCGCCGGATTTGGATCATTTCTATGGACGAACTCAACCGTTAAATCAGTTAGAGGAGTGGATTACTACAGACAATTGTAAACTCGTGGCAATCGTGGGCATGGGTGGGATTGGCAAAACAGCCCTCACCGTTGCTCTATGCGATCGCGTCCAGTCTGACTTTGATTGTCTCTTATGGCGATCGCGGCTAACTCTAAATGGGTTCGCTGTTTAACCTTGCAAGGCTTAGAACAAGCTGATGCAATGGCATTACTGCAAGCCGGAGGATTCACCGGCAAAGAACCCGGACTATCGGCTCTGTGGCAACTGTACCGGGGTAATCCATTGGCATTGAAAACCATAATACCGCTGATTCAGTCGATTTTTGCCGGGAATGTAAACGCATTTCGCCGCCAGAATACTATCGTTGTAGGCGATCACCTGGAAGCGTTGCTTAACCAGCAATTTGAAAGCTTGTCTCAAACCCTGCTGCAAATTCTCTTTTGGCTACAGGATCACTCTCGTGACATACTCCAGACAGCGATACAAGTATACGCTGCTGGCTTCTCCCACCTACTACATCTATAATGATCTCTATTTCTAGAGCGTAGGATTCGAGCTTTTTATAGTGAGTAAGATGTCCAGACCCACTTTTTAATACTTTTTTCTTAAGTGTGAGAACTTGTTTTTAAGCTTTCGTTTTTTGCGTTTCCAGAAAACGTATTCCAGCTATGGGTGTCTACTCTGTGCATTGCCCGAAACAAAGGCGTAGGACGGCAAATCTATTTATTTTACGTTTGCCACGTTTCTAGTATATATTCGACCCATGAAATTTGACAACTCCGCTTCGCTCGCCTTGTCAGGCTATCCTTCCCGACGCTCCCCTTCGGGAGAGCGCTCTGCTGTCGCCTATAGCTCAAGTCGTTGGCTATGCCCGGTGTAATCTCACGACACTCGTGCAAAAATTAGATCTGGCATGAATTCCCAAAGCGGATTGGGTATAAGACCAATAAGCGGTACATTAAGAGACATCAAAAGACTTGACGCTCTACTTTTGCGTGGCTAAAATTCATCATCCGACTCAAAGCGGTGAGGTTAATCAAAGGTTAAATGCAAATGGGGCAACTAGACAATCAACCGGACAACGCGGAGAATCGAGAACAACAAGCCGCCGCCGATCTCTTGCAATCCATGACGGAGAGTATTGAAGGCATAGAGACATTGCGTCACAGTCTTATGACTCAGTTTACTCAGGAGATTGAGCGGCTACAACAAGAAAAAGCCCAGTTGACCGAGGAGATTAAAACGCTGCATGATCAACGACAGCAGCACTTGACTCAACAGCCAGAATTGGCGTCTGAGATTGCCCCAGCCTTAGCCAATCAACTGCAAGACTTACTTAGTCAGCGACTCAAACAACTCGCCCAGTCTTCAGAAACACTCTCCCTGGAGCAGACGGTGGGAAATCATCAGCAAACCATCCAGGAAGTAGTCGCCTCCTTAGATAACACCCTGAGAATCACGTTTAGAACACTACAACAGGATCTCAATAGCTATCAAAGTTCAATTTCCCAACAGTTGAGCCAGATGTATAGTCTACAGGAACAAGGGTCGGTGATTCTAGAGACACTGGTGAATCGACTCAAAGCTGAAATGTCTCCCCTATCCTCTACCCCTGAACCCCGTGCTCAAATCCCTCCCGCCGCCCCTAATCATCTAACGTTACCACCGCCTGATCAGGATGGATCTTCTCCTCCCTCTCATCAAGGTGAAATCGTCACCTCTGCGTCTCAATCACCTTTACCCGTTATTCCGTCTACCCAGTTTCAAAGACGCCCGCAAAAACAATCCATGGGGAAACGGCTGGTTGGGTTAGTGCTGGTGCTGTTATCGTTGCTAGCAATAGCATTTGAAAACGTTTTTGTCAATATTATTTTTAATGCCACAGCGATCGCGGGAGTATCAGCACCTGTGGGCGGTTTTTGGCTGCCGACCCTAGGGAATGCCTTACTGATACTATGGTCACGCATGTTGGTAGTTGTACCGATGGCGGCAATTTTGAGTCGGGGGTTTTATCCGGCGGTGTGGCGAGATATTCAGCAGGTTGTGCGATCGCGCAATTGGGGTTTATTCGGTACTCTCGTATGTAGTGGGTTTTCGGTATTCTTATCCAAAGTATTGCTGTATTGGGCATTAGGAATCATTGCGCCCGGTGTGGCTGTGATTATTTTCTTTATCTATCCAATCGTGCTGTTACTACTGAGCGATCGCTTCAATCGATGGAGTCATTTCATTATCTTCGCTACGGTGATTGCTGGGTTTGTGCTGACGACTCTACCCAGTGGTAGCGGAGAACTTTCCCAATTCGGCGTTACCCTGGCATCAGGATCAGCGATCGCCTTTGCACTGCATTTGATGTTTATGCAAAACCTGGCAAAACAGCTTCATCCGATGCCAATTCTGTTGCTGAACTTAGCCATCGTCCTGATATTTTCCGCCTTGGGTGTAATCATATCCTTCCCTGCATCGTGGGGTTTGGCATTTGCGCCGAGTTTGGGGTCAAATCTAATAATTAGTGGTTTGGTTTTAGGCGGTGTTACTCTGATTAGTTATGTCTTCAACACCATGGGAATGAAGAGAATTGGTGCAGCTAGTGCTTCGGTTTTGGGGGCTACCTTACCTGTGTTAACGGCATTGTTGGCTTGGATTCTGATTCAGAGTCCATTAACGGTTTCTCAAATTGTGGGTATGGTGCTGGTAACGATAGGAGTGGCAGCTTTAAGCATAGTGCGGTAAGCGAAGCTATCCCGTAGGGAATCGCGCCATCCCGGAAGCAGGGAAACAATCTAATGTAGAGACGTAGCATGCTACGTCTCCATGGCTCAGGATGCTGTGACAACGCGATCGCGTCCTCCGGCGATCGCAATATTTAGGGCTATCTGAGCCGCTTGCAGGACTTCCTTCGCCGTTTTACCATGTTCAGCAAAACTGGCTACCCCTACAGAAATTGTCACAGAACCCAGGGATTGACCCCGATATTCTAAACTGAGTAGCTGAATTCTCTGTCGCATTTGTTCGGCGCGTCGTTGGGTGACGGCTAACGCAGCTTCTGGCAATAATAGGAGAAATTGTTGACCGCCGTAACGACAGGCAATATCAGACGTCCGAATTTGGCTGGGCAATAAAAAACCAATCTCGCGTAACAGAAAATCAGCCACGGCTTGCCCAAATCTGTCATTTAACTGTTCCATCCCATCAATTTCCAATAAAATCACCCCGATAGGCTGGGGTTTACGTTGAGACTTGCGGATCTCTCGTTCCAAGCATTCTTCTAGATACCGTCGGTTATAAAGCTTCGTCAGCGGATCTCGAAACGTCTGGGTTTGCAGAGTTTCTCGGAGTTTTAAGTTGGCTAATGCCAAGCCAATATGCTTCGCCACTTTCTCTGCTAACTGTCGAGTTTGGGCAATTCGCCCCCGTTGGAGTGAACTGACGGACAACAAACCCACCACTTCTCCATGGGTAATCATAGGAACACAAAAGGTTTCCACGGCGGGAGAATTAGCGCGAATATGCTGGCAGTTTAAGCAATAATGAGTATCATCGACCAAATGAGCCTGTCTGCGTCGTAATGCTAGGCATTCGTGGGGCGAAAAGACTGAATCGCTCGTCAAGGGGATAGAACCCCAACTCGCGATCGCCTCCAGTAAGTTTTTTGAGGAGTTCATCACAAAAATCGCCCCAATCTCATGGGGAAAAAGTTGTCGAACTAAGGGTTCAATGGTTGTACATGCCTCTTCCACCGAATAACTCGATTGCAGTAAATCAATCAATTGTTCTAGTACAGGGGTATTTAATTGGCTTTGCATACTTACGTGCGCTTTTAAACTGTCAGATGTAGTGATGCCCCTGATATCGGTTCTTCCATACTGGCATGACTGGTCTGTTGAAGCCACTCATCCGGTATGTTGGCTGATGATCGGCTCAGGGTTGACTACACAGGTGAGCTTGCCTTTCCCTAACATCCTCTGTGGCAGCTGAAGCCATGGATCATTGATAAAAGTCAATCGATCCCCATCGTTAGTGTTAAAATTTCTATGATCGGGTTTTCCTGTACACCAGCGTCTCTACTGGATTGATTAATGCTGAGTAAAAATAGCCGCTTCTAGACTCACAAGAGCATCTTCCAGGTTGTCATTGACAATTTGCAGATCAAATTCATCCGCCGCCTCGATTTCAGCTTGAGCTCGTTCCAGGCGTCGCGCGATCGCCTCCTCACTATCCTGACCCCGCCGACGAATGCGCTGTTCGAGTTCTGCCACATTGGGGGGCACAATAAAAATACGTAAGGCGGTGGGAAAGGTTTGTTGAATTTGCCTTGCTCCCTCTAGTTCAATTTCTAAGAGAACAGACTCACCCCGTTTAATCTGCTGTTCAACGGGTTTGCGGGGTGTGCCATAATAGTTCCCCGCATATTCTGCCCATTCTAATAACTCATTGGCGGTTACCATCTCCTGAAAGGTATCCCGACTGACAAAATAATAATGTTGTCCCTCCACTTCACCAGGGCGGGGTTGACGGGTGGTGGTTGAAATCGATAGATACAGTTGCGGGTGTCGCTTTAAAAGTAAACGGACTAGAGTCCCTTTCCCCACGCCAGAAGGACCCGTTATTACAATAAGTCTGCCTGGTTTGCTCATCGGTTCCTTGTCGAATTAATTATTGTTAGTTGCTCCATCTTTGCCAATGACAAAGCGATGAGCAACCGTTTCCGGTTGAATCGCTGATAAAATAACATGACTAGAATCAGTAACGATGACGGCTCGAGTGCGCCGCCCATAGGTCGCATCAATCAGTTGCCCGCGATCGCGGGCATCTGTAATGATACGCTTAATAGGGGCAGACTCTGGAGAAACGATTGCCACGACACGATTTGCCGAAACAATGTTACCAAAACCGATATTGATCAGTTGAATGTCCATGAAAAATTAACGGCAAAAGCCGCCTGAGGAGCGATTACTAGGGATTTGATTACAATGTTATCTACAAAAATTTAGGCTTACAAGGTTAAATCGCACAGAAAAGCCCGATTTTCGGGTTTACCCTAAAAAAAGATTAGATTTGCTTGACATAAATTCGGCTTACTTGTCATCTGCTATTAAGTAGATACTCAGACGACAACGGACGCTTTCTTTGCACCAAACACCGTTACCAAGACAGAATCGCCATGCAACAGGTTGACTTTACGACCTTGACAGCCGCTTGTGCACAGTTACAAGCGGGTTGGATACCAGGACGACTTGAACAAGTTTATCAGCGCGATCGCTATACCATTGCTCTATGCTTGCGAACGCTTCAGGGTAGAGGATGGCTGACAGTGGCTTGGCATCCCCAAGCCGCCCGAATTTGCTTGAGTGATCCGCCGCCTCGAATACCGGATACATTTACGTTTAGTGACCAACTGCGACATCAGTTAAATGGGTTGGCGCTGGTAGGGATTCAGTTCATTGCTCCTTGGGAGAGGGTGTTAGATTTGCAATTTGCCCGACGCCCCACAGATCCGATTCTCTGGCATCTGTATGTGGAAATTATGGGTAAATATAGTAACGTTATTCTTACAGACGCTAAAAATATCATTGTCACAGCCGCCCATCAAGTTGGTCCCCAGCAATCGAGCGTCCGTCCCATTCAAACCGGTCAGCCTTATGAACATCCGCCGGCTTTGTTGGGTAATCTGCCCAGTTTGAGTGAGTCTCAAGAGCGTTGGCAGGAACGAGTTAGCTTAGTTCCAGGAGCGTTAAAACGGCAATTACTCAAGAGTTATCGGGGATTAAGTCCAGCACTGGTGCGTTCCATGATACAGTCTGCCGATTTAGATCCTCAAGGGTCCACGGAAAGTTTAGGAACACAGGATTGGCAACGGCTGTTTCAGCGCTGGCAAGAATGGCTATGGGCGCTGGAGGATTGGGGAGCCGGGGTGCAGGGAACCAGAGTTGTAGGGGCGGGTTTTACGGATAACGTTTTGGAGAAAACTGATAACTTAACTAAACCCGCCCTTGTTCGGGAAGATGGGGTTGTAGGGGCGGGTTTTACAGATAACGTTTTGGAGAAAACTGATAACTTAACTAAACCCGCCCTTATTCGGGAAGATGGGGTTGTAGGGGCGGGTTTTACAGATAACGTTTTGGAGAAAACTGATAACTTAACTAAACCCGCCCTTGTTCGGGAAGATGGGGTTGTAGGGGCGGGTTTTACTGATAACGT
>NZ_JAVKEW010000088.1:0-27507 GCF_040226375.1 Coleofasciculus sp. G2-EDA-02
TTGTATTTACATTACCACAATAGTAGAACGTTATCCGAATTATTTGACTGGCGAATTTATTCGCTACCTAGACGGTTCGCTCGGTTTCATCTCCCAGCTAAAGAGCGTGGGAGCCTTCACCCATCGCTTGAACGGTAATCAGTCTTGAGAGGAGTGGATAGACGCAACAAAAGCGCCTCTGGTTTGGGTAGTGTGGTTGATTTTTATCTGCCTACCCTAATTTTCATGAAAACTTTACATACAGCACTGCGTTGCAGGTGTCACCCTTTACATAACTTTAGTTAGGGTATTGGATGAAAGCCAAGTTGTGAGTATTTATGTCTTGGCACAAGCAAGGAACTAACGCATGAAATGGGGTGTAGTCAAGATTTTTAGCCTTCAGGTACAATCATTCAGTCTCTACAGATAAACGAATGCATAAGTTCTGAACAAGTTTTTGTAAAACTTGCTGAAATCAAGGTAATCACACGGAATTTACCAGTAGGGATTGAGCCACTCGCAGTGATTGTATCGCTCGAAACACCACTATTCGAGACAGAAGGCAAAACCTCAACCACCTATCGCAGGAGCCTAGAGTCTATGAGTAGGCATAAGCAGTGGCAAAAGGCATGTTTCAAAGTGACAACTTGGATTTTATCTGAGATCGTCTTAAATGTGTTGGGATTGGATGATTTGGCTGACTATAGTGAATTTATTTTCGATCCAGAGGTGATCATCTCTCAGTATCATTCCGTAATTCTCGTGGCTCCACCTCACCCCCCGCAAGTTGAGCAAAACTCACTCTTTTGCCAAACTATCTGCGATCGCGTCGAATTAGTCTAGTTAATGTCAAACTCAATACAGTCTATCTGCCAATCCTGTCCTGGAATTGCTACAGCCGCCACATAATCAGGTGCTGGGGTAAGGGGATAGACAGACCAATGAGCAGCCGCGTTGGAGTCTCCAGCGATACTCAGCAGCTTAGCCGATTCTCCAGGGATGAGAGACACTTCAATCTCTGACAACCCAGCTAACCCATCACCTGTCGCCTTTAAATAAGCTTCCTTGCGTGTCCAGCCATTGAAAAAAGCGATTTGCTGCTGATCTCCACTCAGAGTCTCAATTGCGGCATATTCCCTCGGCGTAAAGAAACGTTGTGCCAGTTTCTGGGCATCGGGCATCGGACGCATATATTCTAGATCTATCCCCAGTTTCAGAGTTGGTGATAGGGCATACAAGGCTAATCCATGAGAATGAGACAGATTAAAACCAAGAGTATTATCTGGGTTGATAGTCGCTAAGGCGGGTTTACCACGGGAACTATAGTCAAACTGGATTTGATTGGGCGGTTGATTTAAATAGCGACTTAGGATTGTCCGCAAAATCCCACGACCTGCAATAAAATGGTTGCGATCGCGCTCAAAGTAAAATCGAGAAGCCCGCTGTTGTTCATCCGGGGAAAGGAGTTGTGCAAATCTCTCTATCTGTGCGATCGGTTGATTCAGATCAGCTTGCCAAACATGGATCTGTTGGGCTGACAGGACTAAGGTAGAGGGTGGAGAATGCCACAGACGTTTCCCAGTCGTCATCACTTAAACTAATCTAAAGATAAAAGGATAGCGGTAGGGTTGGTTGGGATTATCCAGAACCTTGATTAAAGCAAGAATCGGCATGATCAGACTGACTAAGCCTAAAAGAGCCAGTAACAAGAAACCAATCAAGACAACGATTAGCACGATAGAAATGCAGGCATAGATATAAAGGTTAATGTGAAAATTTAGCGCTTCTTTAGCATTTGCCTTAACAATGGGATCATTCGTCACAAACAAAATCACAATCGGGATCGCGACAGAGATAAGAGCGGAACTCAAAAATATCGATCCATGGCATAGCGCTGATAAAAGCTTGCGTTGCTCAAAGTCATAGTCATGCATATTACTCATCACTTACTCCTGAAATTAAATCGGGTTCACTAACGGGTGGTTTTTCATTGGCAGGTTTTGACTCTTCCAAGGGAGCAATTACAGTTAATCCCTGGGGAATACATTCAATGTTGACCGGAGTTGTGCCGATAATTTCCCCATCGACGACCACTTTTTGAGGAGGGTTGGTGGTTACTTTAATTTGCTCAGTCCTTACACAAATTGTATCCTCCCGACGGGCAGATCTCCGCATCAGCGCGGCACCGAGTAAATCAACGATCGCATCCACGGCTTCGATTTTGGTATTTTGGGTACTAATCGTCACCTCCAACAACCCATCATTAGCAATCACTTCCCCCATCCCCTGTGCCAACAGAGACGTTGGCGGTGCAGCATTGGCGATGGTAATTGCTCCGGCTTGACACTGACTGGTAATCCCAGCAATCTCCAATTCCGTCTCAAAAACGTTGTGTTCGTTGAGTTGTTGCATCCCTGCCAAAATATAAGCTAAGACTCCCAAGCGTTTTTTTGCTTCTCGATCTGCTCGTTCCACGGTTTCAGCTTCAAAGCCAATCCCAGCCAGCAAAATCATCGGATGCTGATTGCAACGTGCGGCATCGATAACCCGCGTCATGCCCGATAAAATCAGCTCACAGGCGGCTCGCAGATTTGTGGGAATTCCTAAAGCTACAGCAAAAGCATTAGCAGTTCCCCGGGCGATGATCCCCAAGGGAATCCCGGTGTCAATCAAAGCACCCGCAACAGCCGAGACAGTGCCATCTCCACCCGAGGCGATAATCAGATCAGCACCTGAGGCGATCGCATCTTGAGTTAACTCTACAGTCGAGCGATCGGGAGTCGTCAAGTGGATATCTAGATGAAGTTGGGGTTTTAAGAGCTGCTGAATAAGCGCCAAATCCTTCTCCGCGTTCCCTTGACCCGAAACTGGGTTAAAAATCAGGTAAGCAAAGCGATTTTTGGCAAAATTGGCGATAATTGCTTCAGCCGTGGCAAGATTAGTAGCGAGAGGGACGTTGTGAACATTACAGATGCGTAATAATGCCTGAATGTCAGGTTCATGAGGTTGAGCGTAAAGGGGATCGATGAGGAAAATCACCGCAATCACCTGACCTTGAGCCACTTCAGCCGCAATTTGGGCATCTCCGCCCACAGAACCCGATAATAGGCAATCTATCTCTAACTTACTCTGTTCTTGAATGCGTTGTCCGGTGGTTCCAGTGGCGATTAAGCGGTAACGGGAGAGAACCGATGTATATTGTTTGGCAAAGCTAGCAATATCGTTTTTTTTGCGATCGTGGGCAATTAAGGCAATGGTTGGGGGCATGATGGGATGGGAATAGTCTCATCTTAGTTTAGAGGGAATGGGGGCGGTTGGGAGCAGTCGTCTATCTTTGCCGATGTTCGCTCAGATACAGTTTCAATGACTGCCGCTTCAACGAAGTAAGCGGCAGCTTGGAAGAATACGATTCGATTTGGTTTGAAAGTCTAATCGAGGAACTATTATGCTCAGAAAAGTAATTGATACTGATTCCAACACCCGTTATGGGGTTTATTATACGGTTTATGGGTCACTCGCTGGTGATGATCAATTAGTGAGATCTTACCTCTGGGCAGGTCCTTATGATGATATGAAAACAGCCGTAAATAAAGCTCAAGAACTGAGACATTCTCATCAAGAGGATGCATCATTTATTGTGAAACCGTATGTCGGTTGAAATGGTAAGACAGTAACGTCTCACATGGCGATAATTTTTAATTATTAATTACAAAAGTGCTAATCCTCGCTGTACCGCAGGTCGCTGGTTTATCGTATCAAACCATCGCTGAAGATTGGGATAATCGGTTAAGTTTTGTCCCTGTTTTTCATGGGGAACAATCCAGGGAAAAATTGCCATATCTGCGATGGAGTAATCACCAGCAATGTACTCGCCTTGGGATAGTTGTTTATCGAGAACCCGATACAAACGAGTTGCTTCATTGGTGTAGCGATCAATGGCATAAGGGATTTTTTCTGGTGCATACTGACGAAAGTGGTGTGCTTGTCCCAGCATGAGTCCCACGCCACCCATTTGGAACATTAGCCACTGAATCACCGAATAGCGATCGCGCGGATGAGTGGGGATGAACTGTCCGGTTTTATCAGCCAGATACAGTAGAATTGCGCCAGACTCGAATAGGGATAGGGGTTGATTATCGAATCCTTGGGGGTCTGCGATCGCAGGCATTTTATTATTGGGACTTATGGTGAGAAATTCTGGCTTAAACTGATCCCCGGCGGTAATGTCAATAGGGATTAAGTTATATGGGGTTTCAGTTTCCTCCAGCATAATGCTGACTTTCCAGCCGTTGGGGGTGGGCCAATAGTAGAAATCGATGGGTTGTGTCATGGTTAACAAATTCAAAACGAATAAATGTTTGGGTTAAGGGCGAAGCATTCTTGTACCAAATTTTTGGTTGCTCCCGATCAATCTATGCACGAATGCTTCTTTGGGTTAAGGGCGAAGCATTCTTGTACCAAATTTTTGGTTGCTCCCGATCAATCTATGCACGAATGCTTCGCCCCTACAATATGTACCATATGTACCATATGTACGGTATCTACGGTATCTACGGTATCTACGATATCTAGCGTAATATCATAATAATTGTTAATGACATACCCCACAAGTATGAAATTTAATCCGGACAAGCATCACCGTCGGTCAATTCGTCTACAGAGATACGATTATACGCAACCTGGTTTTTATTTTGTCACAATCTGTACCTACCAACGGGAATATCTATTTGGCGAGATTATAGATAGTTTCATGCATCTCAATCCCACGGGTCAATTTGTCCAATCATGTTGGAACAATTTATCAAAGCATTTTCCATTCGTAGAATTAGATGCCTTTATCGTTATGCCAAATCATATACACGGAATAATTATTATCACAGACAAGAATAATGTTAATGTAGGAAATGTAGGAAATGTAGGAAATGTAGGAAATGTAGGAAATGTAGGAAATGTAGGAAATGTAGGAAATGTAGGAAATGTAGGAAATGTAGGAAATGTAGGGGTGAAGCATTCGTGCCTAGATGTATCGGATGCACATCAAACCTTGTCCAAGAATGCTTCACCCTGTCCGGATGTATCGGATAAATATTTGCCCTGTCCGGATGTATCGGATAAATATTTGCCCTATCCGGATGTATCGGATGCACATCAAACCTTGTCCAAGAATGTCTCACCTCACCTGAATGAATCAACTGCACAACCCAAGGGGACGAAATCCGGTTCTTTAGGGGCAATCATTCAAAATTTCAAATCAGTCTCAACCCGAAAAATAAATCGCATTAATGGTACTTCTGGGGCAATTATCTGGCAAACCAATTACTACGAACACATTATCCGTGACCAACGATCATTGAATCACATCCGAAACTATATAACCGAAAATCCACAACGATGGACAGAAGATATAGAAAACAGAGGTATCCAATAATATGGAAATAATATCTTTTAGTATTAATTAATTTTTCCCTTTGACCTGCGCGAGTAGACCCAACACGATCGCATCCACACCCAACCCAGAAAACTGCCTATGAAATAAGAGGGGAAATCTGACCAGGTAAAGGTATTCCCCAATACAACGCGACCCAGAAACGTTGCTCGTATTGCCTGCAAAAATGGAGGTTGCCACAGTTGCAGAAACTCCAGAATACAAGTGACAATAAATACTCCTACCGCCGTCCATCGGGGTGAAGCTTGGGGGAAGAAAAGTCCAACCAGGAGAATCCAAAAAATCTCATAGGCAAAGCTACCCAGTCGGTCATTTAGCCATTCCGGTGCAGGTGCGTAAAACCTTACCGCATACCCCAAGGGAGCAATTAGGATAATGCTGATCAGCAGGAGAATGCGATATTTCAAAATGTGATGATATTCAGTTGGTGAAGTCAGCTACAGCCATCGCGTTGACTCAGGATTAGCACTCAATTCTAGTTCTGGAAACCCATAAACTACAATGCCGGTATTGGGGTCATTGTCAATATTCACATAACCGGATTTGACTAAATCGTTCAACGTAGCTTCTACCTCCGCAAAACCTCTTCCCGTTTCCGCAACCCCCTGAGTCACGGACAATTTACCGCCTCTAAGTTCAGCCGCTTTGACTAATTGTGCAATTAACGAGTCATAGGTTAAAGTATTAGAGCCATGATAGGGCTGAACTAATGTAGGTGACCCAGAAACCGCCGCTTCCCCAGAGATGCGATCGCGCTTCCCATGCTTGAGATAATGTTCCTCTACCATTCCGGGAATTAGAAACAGGTCAACGAATTGACCGACCCCAAATAATCCCCCAGTAACAAACCACAATAACCCTGTGCCAATCTTACCATTGTAGAAACGGTGCAATCCGGCAAATCCAAACAGAAACCCGAACCACAACAAATAACTCCCTTCACGTCGATTTATATCCATTGCCAATCCTCCTCTGGGTTGGGTGTTATTACCAAAGCGCTCTCTCTAGGTCACAGGCTGCATCGGCTTAAACTCCAGCGTGATTAACTTAAAAGCTGCCGTAATTTGTCCTGTGGTTCTTTCCACGCTTTCTTTTATTATTGCCAAACTTTCAGCGAAACGTTTTGAGTGTTGAGGAAAATAAGGGCGGGTTTCACTATTATCGTTGTCACCCCAAGGTTATAGCACAAGTCAAAGGAGAGGGTGAATTCAAAGCGTTCTCTCTCTAACCCCCCTTTATACCCCCCTTTATACCCCCCTTTATACCCCCCTTTATACCCCCCTTTATACCCCCCTTTCAAAGGGGGGCAAGGGGGGATAGGGGCAAGGGGGGATAGGGGCAAGGGGGGATAGGGGCAAGAGGGGATGGGGGCAAGGGGGGATGGGGGCAAGGGGGGATGGAGAGAGGTTTATCCAGATTCCGACCAAAAGTAAGCCGCACTTTTGCCCCCCCTGCACCTCTCCATTCCTAAATTACTATTCCCACTCAATAGTTCCCGGTGGCTTAGAGGTAATATCGTAAACTACCCGATTCACGCCCTTGACTTCATTCACAATCCGATTAGAAATGAGTTCGAGTAAATCATAAGGAACTCGCGACCAATCCGCCGTCATCCCGTCCTCACTACTGACCAAACGCAGTACGATGGGATAGGCATAGGTGCGCTGATCCCCCATCACCCCAACGCTGCGAATGGGGAGTAAAACAGCAAACGCTTGCCAAAGCTCATGATAAAGTCCGTTTCGGTTAATTTCCTGGCGGACAATCAAATCCGCATCGCGCAGGATATTCAGCCGTTCTGCGGTGACTTCGCCAATAATCCGAATCGCTAATCCAGGTCCTGGGAAGGGATGACGCCGGACAATTTCTTCGGGTAAACCAATCGAACGACCAACTTTGCGGACTTCATCTTTGAAGAGTTTCCGCAAGGGTTCAACCAGCTTAAAGCGCAAGTCTTTGGGTAAACCACCGACATTATGATGACTCTTAATTTTCACCGCCACCCGTTCCCCAGTTTTGGGGTCAACGTTGGTATCCGCTGATTCAATCACATCGGGGTAAAGGGTTCCCTGAGCTAAATAGTCAAACGGACCGAGGATTTTGGATTGTTCTTCAAAGACGCGAATAAACTCATGACCAATCCGGCGACGCTTTTCTTCAGGGTCAGTAATCCCTTCGAGTCGAGCCAGGAAGCGATCGCGGGCGTTAACATATTCTACAGGAATGTGGAATTCGCCCTGAAACAGCTTCAGCAACCGTTCTGGCTCCAGTTTTCGCATGAAGCCTTGATCAATAAACATACAGGTCAATTGGTCGCCAATCGCCTTGTGCAATAAGAAGGCTAGGGTTGAGGAATCCACACCACCGGAAAGAGCGAGCAGTACCCGTTTTTCCCCCACCTTAGCGCGAATTTCACGAATGGCTTCCTCGACAAAGGCTTCCGTTGTCCAAGTCGGTTCGCAGTCGCAAATGTGGTAAACGAAATTGCGAATTAACGCGATACCGCCAACCGAATGCACCACTTCTGGGTGAAACTGAACTCCATAGAGCTTCTGCTGATGATGTGCGATCGCGGCGCAAGGGGTATTATCTGTATGGGCAAGAACTTCAAAGCCGTCTGGCAATTCCTTACAGGAATCCCCATGGCTCATCCATACAATTGAGCTTTCTTCTACGTTCGTCAATAAGTCGGTGGGATCATTAATACGCAGCGAAGCTTTGCCATACTCTCCCCGTTGAGAGCGTATCACTTTCCCACCCAGTTGCTGTACCATTAGCTGCATCCCATAGCAAACCCCCAGTACGGGAATCCCCAGACGCCAAATTTCAGGGTCACACTGGGGCGCCGCGTCATCGTAAACAGAATTCGGACCTCCAGATAAGATAATTCCTTTGGGACTCAGTTGTCGGAGTTGTTCAGCGCTGGTGCGATAGGAGATAACTTCTGAATATACCTGGGTTTCACGGATACGACGAGCGATGAGTTCCGAATATTGAGAGCCAAAGTCCAGAATCACAATCATCTGGCGATGTAATTGGTTTTGTAGAGTGGTTGTAGGTAATGTCTCTACTGGCTGAGATGCGTTTCCTGTTGGTATAGTCACTGCTTTGTCCCGTGAGCGCAATTTGAGTAAGATAAGGGTATATATCGCCGAGCAAGTCTGCTACTGATCAGCGAGAATCTATTGGTTTCAACTGATGGAGCCAAGCTTTATAGATATTCTTACTAGGTTAACATAATTGAGAAACTAACGCGGCTCCCGTTGAGCTAGTGACGATAATTTGGCGGTTGCGATCAAATAAGAGGGAACCGACTCGTACCTCTTGCTCGCTATGCTTATAAATATAGTCTTGGCAGCGTTTATCTATCGTAGACGCGATCGCACGATAAATCTGATTCACCCAATCACTCCCCTCTTTAGCGTCCAATTGCCGTAGATAGCTCAACGCCGCTTCCGTGGTGGGACTGGTAAAGACTGCCTGTAAAATCGGTGTGGGTAATCCCACTTTAGCGCAATGAGCGGTAAGAATTTCTAGGCGTCCATCGGCTAAGTGATGATGGGTATGAAAAATGCCACCCGCTAACTTTATCAGCTTACCATGATAACCAAATAATAAAATCTCTGGGATTTCTTGCAATCCCGCCGCCACTAATAACGATCCTAGCCAATTGGCTGTTTTGACTAATTGCTCTGAATTTATCCCCATTTGTCGCGCCAAATTTAAACCATTTTCTCCCACACAGAAGACTAAACAGTCGAAACATAGGGCTTTGATTTGCAGTTGTTCGCGATAAGCTTGCAGTTGATCAGGAGCGCTTAAGGGTTGAGAAATCCCTGTCGTTCCCAAAAGTGATAATCCTTCTAGCACACCAAACGCTGCATTCGATGTCCGTTGTGCCAGTTTACGTCCTTCGGGTAAAATAATTGTCACCTGAATTTTTTCATCTGGTGCCAGTAAGCGACTGAGATTTGTTTGTAATAATTTCTCAGCGTAGGCATAAATTGCCGCTTTTCCGGCTGCATTTAATTGTCGCCCAATTCCTTCACCGCCGATTATCTGTACCTGTTCTGTTTGCTCAGATTTTCCCCATTCCACAACTGCCCAAATTGGAGTATTTCGGGTTAAGTCCAGGTTATCGCCCGGATCACTGCGGGTAATCGCTAGTGCTATTCCTTGGCGAATTCCGGCGACTTGCTCAATGGTAATTTCTGCCGTTTCTTGGGGTTCAATTAAGTCTACAGATACAGTATCGAGGGGTTTAGCTTGGCGCAACCACTGCAAAGCAGCAATCGCCGAAGCACAAGCAAACACGGGTAGAGTATATCCAGATCTCATTGACATTGTAAATCATCAATTATAATCGGTCATTTGTCGGGGCTGGTTTAGGGATTCAGTCGATAGATAGGGCTTGCTGAATAAGTATTGTGGTGGGGGTAGGAAGCCGGGGAAGCAATGTAGAGACGTAGCATGCTACGTCTCTTAGCAGGGGAAGCCGGGGAAGCCGGGGATTCAAGCGATAGATAGACCCACTAATGAACAACAAAACCCGCCCTATTTCTCATTGGTCGTGTGACTATCTTGTTCATACATATAGCAAAAAGTCAATGCTAGTTTCTAAAGTTGGCGGATGGCTTTTAGTACGCGCAACACTTGCATAGAAGACTCAGCTTCCATTAAGTTTAAGAATGGCAAAAGCTGATAAGTTGGGGGATTTTCCGACTGAATATACACAAACTGATAATGCATTCCGTTTGTGGCTAATCCCCAAATCGATTCTTGATGCTCCAAATTATTATAGGTATACGTGAGTAATTGAGCTAAACCAGCTAAGGCATTAACTTGACTATTTTTACTTTCGATCACTAACACCCAAAACGATGATGTATTAGCGGTAATCTGTCGCTGTTTATTCACCGCTAGAATATCCAAGCGTCCGGTAATACTGGTATCCTCATCGTCAATAGTAATCCGGGAAATATTCTCTTCCAGGGAAATCTTGAGAGGAGAACGGTAGAAACCAGCCAACCGCAGTAAGGGAGCGATCGCCAGAAGTTTAACTTGTCCTTCTGAGACTTCTCCGTCTATCAAATAGTTATCGAAATCCTCGCGAATTTGTTCCAGTTCCTGCTGTTCAAAATCGGTTAGGGATTCCAGGGATAATAGGGGAGTAAATGAGCTATTATATCCTCGTTGAAATCCCAGAACTCGATGAACGTCTTTTAGAGATAAATCTTTAGCGTAAAGAGTTGTCATCGGCTGCTATAACTTAAGTTCTGACTCAATTATAGGTGATTGATGAAATTGTAGAGACGTTGCATGCAACGTCTCTACAAGGTTTGTTTGTGTCTTCAGATACCGAGCAAAGATTGAATTTGGTTATACCATTTATTGGTAACATTTCACCTAATATTAACCCCTCCAAACCTCCCCAGAGTAGGGGCGGGTTTAGGGATTAAATAATTCAATAGACCTGACATTGATCAACAAAACCCGCCCTTTTCTTGATCGAGGTTGAGGAATTAAATGGCTAGATCGACCCAACCCGGAACAACAAAACCCGCCTTCTTTTTAACCGCGATCGCATCATTCCTAGTCAGCCATTGATTCGCCCTCCCCAGGCGCGATCGCATCACCGACTTGACACCGCTAAAATTATGGAATAAATTTGACCGTTAAATCGGACGCACGCTCCGTGCTTCCCTACGGTTTCGTGTTACTTAAATCGGGAAACACTTCCCGCACCGCCGGATGAACTAACTGATGATTCTGGACATTCACCCCCTTCGCCAACGCTAAGTCTGACACGACAGCTTTTATCCCTTCATTGGCTAACTTGAGAACATAGGGTAACGTACTGTTATTCAAGGCTTGAGTTGAACTCCAGGGTACAGCACCGGGCATATTGGGTACGCCATAATGGACAACCCCTTCCTCTATATACGTTGGATTCGTGTGTGAGGTGGATTTCACGGTTTCAATACATCCCCCCTGATCTACCGCCACATCAACAATCACAGCCCCCGGATGCATTTGTTGCACCAATCCACGAGGGACAAGAATCGGCGCTCGACGCCCCGGAACTAATACCGCCCCAATGAGTAAATCCGCTTGGGGAACAACGGCTTCAATCTGGTCTGAATTACTGTAGAGTAGTTCAACTCTGGAACCAAACAGGGTTTCTAAGTAGGCTAGACGTTCAATATTAATATCCAAAATCTGAACGTGAGCGCCCATTCCTACCGCCATTCTTGCCGCTTCTGTCCCGACAACGCCACCACCAAGAATCACCACCTTACCAGGTCTCACCCCAGGGACACCTCCCAAAAGCACCCCGCGCCCACCTTGTTGGCGCTCCAGAAATCGAGCGCCAAATTGGACAGAAAGACGACCGGCGATAATGCTCATCGGTGTCAGCAAGGGGAGGCGGCGATCATGGAGTTCCACGGTTTCGTAGGCGATCGCACAAACACCACTATCGATTAAACACTCGGTCAACGGGCGATCCGCTGCCAAATGCAAGTATGTAAACAGTAATTGTTCTTTTTGTAAATATGAATACTCCGACTTTAGCGGTTCTTTCACCTTAACCACCAGTTCCCGATTCCACGCCTGTGCTGCTGTAGCGACAATCTTAGCGCCATTGTGCTGATAGTCTTCATCGGTAAAGCCAGCACCCTCCCCTGCTTGGGTTTCTACCCAAACCTGATGACCGGCTTCCTGTAAGACGCGAACGCTACTAGGACTCAAGCCGACTCGAAATTCTTGGTCTTTTGTCTCTTTTGGTACACCGATTTCCATCGTTTTCCTTTATATAGTGCAGTTTTCAGACGTTGTGCCATAAGGACTAAGCATATACTCCTTACGCGATCGCACAACATCGTTGTTGAAATTGGTATAACCTACCGATATACATTCTGCCCTTGCTTGTTTAAATGTTAAACTTAGTAAAGAAATATAACTAAATCATTACACCATCCTTGGCAACTATGAAACAACCCCAACCCACAACCACTCCCCAACTCGCCGAACCCAAATTTGGCTTCAATGAATATGCTGAGCGCTTGAATGGTCGAGCCGCCATGATTGGCTTTGTCTTGACACTGGGCATTGAATATGCTACAGGTCAAGGACTGCTAACTTGGCTAGGTTTGCAATAACACTCGGAGATCAACATTTGGCAGTAGGAGCATCTTACTGCCGAAAACATGGATTAAGTGGCTATATTGATTGCAACAAGTGAGTATAAATGGTAAAGAATAATAGGTTATCGGCTAATGTAGCGGTTGATCGGATAACCTAGAAGTAGATTAAGTACTTGACTGAAGTGGAATAGAGATAAATAGCAAACCGTGATGAATGCTTTAGGACCTCGATTCTGGAAGTTAGCCTACCGCAAAGAACCAATTTCTAGCTTTATTGTCACTGTTGGCGCTGTCGATGCCGTCATTGGCGGTGTCGGTGAACGTTGGTCGCTGCTAACATTCGGGTTAATGATGGTCATGTTAGCCGTTGGTTTACGCTGGTGGCAAAGTCAACGTCGCCAAGCAGAACTGGCTGAACAACCCGTAACCCATTATCTGCCAGCAAGCCCTTCCCGTCCACCCTTACCGATGCTCAGCACCAGCAAGCGCCATCCCCATCGCTGATGCTGGTTTAAAGCGAGTCGGGTGTAATTTTTTAGGGAACTACAGAAAAATAAGGGAAGGCGGATTTGCGCCGAATGACAAGCAAATTAACATTGGAGCGATTGTATAAAATTGGCGAAATTGCCAATCAAAGTGGATTATCGGTAAAAACGATTCGTTATTACGAACAGGTGGGTTTACTGACACCAACGACAACCCGTTCCGAGTCAGGTTATCGCCTGTTTAGCGAACAAACCCTGAATCGGTTAGCCTTTATTAAGCGATCGCAATCCCTCGGACTCAGCCTGAGTGAAATCCACGAAATCCTCGACGTTCACGACTCCGGTGAGTTACCCTGTGGTGCACTGAAGCAACACTTACTCCATAAAGTCGAGGACATTAACCAGCAAATTCAAGCCCTAGAACTGCTCAAGTCAGAGCTTTTAGGCTTACTCTCAGGATGGCTTGAGCAGCCGCCGCGCGATCGCATAGCTCAAACTATCTGTCCAAACATTCAATGAATGAGGAATGAGTTTTGACCCTTCACTTCGTTCAAGGGAATGGCGCGTGACCCTTCGTTTCACTCAAGGAAACCTGGTTGTGTGTAGGGGCGGGTTTTACGATTATCGTTTCTTCCCTCACCCAGATGGAACTAAACCCGCAGGTTGTGTGTAGGGGCGGGTTTTACGATTATCGTTTCTTCCCTCACCCAGATGGAAATAAACCCGCCCCATCCCAGTTTTGAGTGCGATAATTATGACAAATGACCAATAAAATAAGGGCAGTTTTGATCGGAATCATCATAGTGTGGGCGACTGTGAGCCAAATGGCAATGAGTCAGCCTTTACCTGTACCCATTGTGCCAGCCAATCCGGAAAATCCGGCTCAGCCACCGCCTCCTATACCCATCGATTCGCCAAATCCCAATAATTTATCTCCGCCTCAACCTCTCCTTTCACCGGAAGCCTGGAGAAATCCGCAACTAGTCCGCACCTTTACAGGTCATAACACAGCCATTGATTCTTTGTTCTTTAGTCTAGATGGAACAATTCTCATTAGCGGCGGTAGTGATAACGATGGCAAAATTAAATTTTGGCAGCTAGAAACAGGTCGAGAACTCGACAGCCTGCGAGCACAACGAACTTCGGTATCCGTCCTTGGCTTATCACCTGATGGAGAAACCTTGGTCAGTTCAGGTACAGATTCTGCGGTTAATCTCTGGAACTGGAGAACCGGAGACTATATCCATCAGTTTCGCGATCATACCAGCAATGTCTTGTCCCTGGCAATCACGCCAGATGGTCGCACCTTAGTAACCGGGGCTTTAGATGGAATTCGACTGTGGGATTTAACCAAACAACGTCGAATGTATACCTTGGCACGTTTTGATAACCAGACCTATGGGTTGGCGATTCACCCGGATGGAGATATTTTGGCAAGTGGTCATAAGTATGGTTCAATTAAGCTCTGGAATTTAAACACAGGGACGTCACTCAATCAGATTAGCGCCCATCGCGGTTCAGTTAATGCCTTGGCGTTTACACCTGATGGACAAACATTAGTCAGTGGTAGCTATGATCGCACGATTAAAGTCTGGAATCTTAGAACTGGACAATTAGCACAGACTCTTTCGGGACATACCGGGCGAGTGTGGGCTGTGGCGATTAACCCCGATGGTGAAACCCTAGCCAGTGCTAGTCGTGACGGGGTACGGTTATGGAATTTAAGAACCGGTGAACTGTTGGCATTACTCAGAGCCCATGAAGATTGGGTGCATTCCGTTGCCTTTAGCCCTGATGGTACAATCCTGGCTACTGGCGGATTTGATCGGCAAATCATGGTTTGGCAAATTTCGACCGTGAGTGGTGAAGAGTTGGCACAACGTTCTCAGTAGGGGCTTGGTTACCAAGCCCCTAATTGGTAACCAAGCCCCGTTTTCACTTAAAGGAAATCTAGTATAGACTAGAGGACAAAAGCATAAAAGCTTCACTTAATATAAAGCCAAATTAATCTTTGGTAAGGAAAAGCTAATCAGTCAGAGCGAATGATGCTCACCTAAGACGTGCGCGATCGCGAATCCAAGGGTCTGTTAGACAGTAAATCAATAAACGGAAAAAGTCAAGTCAAATTCATTTTTCTTCAGAAATAACCATCTGATGAGCGGGCTAAGTTGCTTGCAGTTCATCCGTTTTAATGTTAAAACATTCAACCCTAGAACCTTGGTCTCTTGTTTCATTGATAATTCAGATAGTCTATCGATGGCAACGGTTATTGATTTGTCTCAAGCCATCTCTAGAGAAATTCGACTACAGCCATTGCTCTCAACCTTAATCCAGATAGCCTTTGAGATGACAGATGCTCAAAGCGTTACCCTGATTTTGCCTCATCCGGAGCATTTAGTCATAGCGGCTAGGGGGGTAAGGGGTACGAACCCAATCATTTTGCCCCTGACTCCCATCGAATCCAGCCCAGAGATTTCCCTGACGCTGGTTGAATATATTTGGCATCATCCCGACATTTTAGTCGTCTGTGATGATACGACAGACGTTACACGATGGTCAACGATCGCACTGAACCCTCAAAACCATACCCTCGATCCTAACGTTGGGTCAAAACTCAACACTCAACACTCAACACTTCCCCAATTGAGTGTATTATGTGCGCCGTTAACAGTGGGTGACCAGAAAATTGGTATTCTTTACCTAGAAAATAATCAAACCCGAGACGCATTTACGGGCGATCGCGTGGCGATTGTTCAACTCCTGTGCATCCAGGCTGCATCTGCACTAAAGAATGCTCAAGCCTACGAACACCTCGAAGACTATTCACGCACTCTGGAGAACACTGTAAAACAGCAAAAGCAGCAGTTACACCACAGTGAATCCCGCTATCGTGCCATTATTGAGGATCAAAGCGAACTAACTTGTCGTTACGGCGCTGATGGCAGACTCACCTTTGTTAACGAAGTCTATTGTCGCTATTTTAGTAAAACACCAGAACAACTCATTGGATACCGCTTTTCCCCTCTGATCCACCCAGAAGATAAACCCCTGCTAGAAGCCTTTATCGCCCGGTTGACTCCAGATAACCCTGTAGGTACAGTCGAACACCGTGTCATTCTAGAGAGTGGTGAGATTCGCTGGCAACAATGGAGCGATCGCGCTATCTTTGACGATCAAGGTCGATTACTGGAATTCCATGGGGTGGGACGGGATATTACCGATTGTAAATTAACCGAACAACGACTGCGCCACAGTGAAGCTCGACTCAATGCGATCATCTCCAGTACCTCCGACGGGATTATGATTGTCGATAGGCAAGGTCAAGTTCGTTTCACCAACCCAGCCGCCGCCAACCTCTTAAATCAGGATGTGGAGGAATTACTCAACTATAACTTTGGACTGCCTATTGGTATACATCAAACCACAGAATTGGGAATTGTTCGCGCCGATGGAAAACTCACTTTTGCGGAAATGAGTGTAGTTGAAACCGAATGGGAAGGTGAATCCGTTTTTGAGATTTGCTTACGTGATGTCACCGAACGTCAACGGGCGGAAGCCGCATTACGGGAAAGTGAAGAACGCTTCCGGGCAATTTTTGAACAAGCCGCCGTGGGAATTGCCCTAGGGACACCATCGGGACAGTTAATTCGGGTCAATCAACGATTTTGTGACTTGGTAGGATACGAGGAGTCGGAATTATTACAGCTTAGTTTCCCCGACATTACTCATCCTGATGACCGAGCCGCAGAACTCAATGATTTAACTCAATTATTGGCAGGTCAACGTTCCACTTATTCTAGAGAAAAACGCTTTATCCGTAAAGATGCTCAATGGCAATGGGTGAATCTTGCTGTATCCCTGGTGCGAACCTGGATGGATACCCCCAATTACATTATTGGCGTGGTTGAGGATATCCAACAGCGCAAGCAAACGGAAGCCGCCCTACAACAGGCTTTAGATGCAGCAGAAGCGGCTAACCGTGGCAAAAGCGAGTTCTTGGCAAATATGAGTCATGAACTGCGTACTCCCCTCAATGCCATCCTGGGCTTTACCCAACTCATGGCAAGGGATGCTTCTCTCAATCAAAATCAGCAGGATTATTTGGGCATTATTACCCGTTCGGGTGAACATTTGCTGGATTTGATCAATAATGTCCTGAATATGTCCAAAATTGAGGCGGGTAGGATTTCCCTGTCAGAAAGTAGCTTTGATCTCTACAGTTTGGTTGATTCTATTGCGGAAATGTTGCGCCTGAAAGCCCTATCTAAAGGGTTACAGCTTATGGTTGAGCGAACTGCCAATGTGCCTCGCTATGGGATTGCAGATGAGGGGAAATTGCGGCAGATTTTGATTAATTTAGTTGGTAATGCGGTTAAATTTACTTCACAAGGTAAGGTAATCTTGCGCGTGCAAACGATATCCGATACGATGACCCCACCCACGAACATCAATGCTCAATCCTGTCTGTTTTTTGAAGTCGAAGATACCGGGGTGGGTATTCGTGCTGATGAACTTGCTACCCTGTTTCAAGCCTTTGTGCAAACCAATACGGGTCAGCAATCGCACTCGGGAACGGGTTTAGGTTTAGCCATTAGTCGTCGGTTTGTGCAATTGATGGGTGGGGAAATTACCATTAACAGCACTCCTGGTCAAGGTACACTGGTAAAATTTGATATACCCATCGGTATCGTTCCCCAAGATCAGATTCCTAACCAACCCTTAAGTCGGCAGGTGATTGGTATTGCACCTAACCAACCCAACTATCGCATTTTAGTGGTAGAAGATCAATGGGCAAATCGCAAACCCCTGGTTAAGTTTCTGGAATCCTTAGGATTAGACGTGCAAGAAGCCGAGAATGGTCAAGTTGCTGTTGCTCGCTGGGAACATTGGCAACCTCATCTGATTTGGTTAGATATGCGAATGCCTGTGATGGATGGGTATGAAACCACTAAAATGATTAAATCTCATCCTCAGGGAAAGACAACCGTGATTATTGCCTTAACCGCTAGCGCTTTTGATGAAGAACGAACGGCTATTTTAGCAGCAGGTTGTGATGATTTTGTCGCCAAGCCCTTCCGCACTGAGGCGATTTTAGAGAAAATGGCACAACACTTAGGTATCCGTTATTGTTATGACGATTCTGCCCCACCCTCATCCGATGTCGATACATCGGTATTAACCTCTGAGGATTTCAGGGTGATGCCGACGAATTGGATTACTCAGTTGCACCAAGCCGCCATCCAGCTTAATAGTAAACAGATTGTTCAGCTTATCGAACAAATACCTCCAGAACAGACGTTACTCACGAAGGCATTAACCGATTTAGTTAATAACTTTCGTTGTGATGTCATTATGGATATAGCGCAAAAGGCTATCTCGTGATCAACACCTCCCGTTTTTCTGACATTGTAGAGATGGGACAGACCACAATACAATACAGCTTGGATAAACTCTAATTTATTTTCTGCTCCCAGACGCGCCATGGCACGTCTCTACTGGTTCTAGACGTGCCATGGTACGTCTGGAACAACCCCTGCTCCCCCTTGGCAGTCAGACTTGCTTATGAACAGTTATCAGCCAAAGACATCAAAAGGAATTATTTTAATTGTTGATGATACACCCGATAGCTTACGTCTTTTGGAAGCCGCACTGACAAGGTATGGGTATGAAGTTCGCAGTACAGTTAACGGTGCCATGGCATTAACGGCGGCAAAAGCGGTAGCACCTGATCTGATTTTGTTGGACATTTTAATGCCCGATATGAATGGCTATGATGTTTGCTCAGCCCTGAAAGCTTCCCCCGTTACTAGTGATATTCCGATCATTTTTATTAGCGCCTTAGATGAAGTCTTTGATAAAGTCAAAGCCTTTACCTTGGGAGGGGCTGACTATATTACTAAACCCTTTCAATTTGAAGAGGTTTTGGCGCGTGTGGATCATCAACTGACGATTCGCCAACTTACCCAGGATTTGGAGCAACGAGTCGATGCACGAACGGCTCAATTAAAACAAACCCTACAGGACTTACAACAAGCCCAAGTTCAGCTTGTACAGATTGAGAAAATGGCAACACTGGGTCAATTAGTAGCCGCCGTTGCCCATGAAATTAACAATCCTGTGGGGTTTATTAATGGAAATCTCAGTTGTGCTAAGGACTATACTCAAGATCTGATTTCTCTGCTGCGTCTGTATCAAGAAAAGTTTCCTCATTCCGGCACTGAAATTGAGCAAAAAAGTCAGGATATTGAACTCGATTATCTGATTGAGGATCTGCCCAATATTCTATCTTCAATGAAGCAGGGGGTTGACCGTCTCTTTCAGCTTAGCAACTCTTTGCGAACATTTTCTCGCTTGGATGCTCATCATAAGGTAAATTTCAACGTCCATGATGGAATTGAAAGTACGCTGTTGATTTTAAAACACCGAATTAAGGCAAATGATAAACGTTCAGCCCTTAAGGTGATTAAAAATTACGGCAATTTACCGCCTATCGACTGTTATCCTGGGCAACTGAATCAAGTTTTTATGAATATCATCGCTAATGCTATTGATGCCTTAGATGAATTACAGGTAAAAAAGTTGGAGGAATTGAATCAAGACTATCTGCCTCACATTAAAATTGACACCGATATTCAAGAAGATAAAGAAGTCGTGATTATTCGGATTAGCGATAATGGGATAGGTATGTCAACTCAGGTAAAAGACTGTATATTTGATAACTTTTTTACTACCAAACCCGTGGGTAAAGGAACGGGTTTAGGCTTGTCTATTGCGCGTCAGATTGTGGTCGAAAAGCATGGAGGTTCCCTAAATTTTAGTTCTACACTAGGGGAAGGAACAGAGTTTGTGATTGAGTTGCCCATTTGACATCCTCACCACGCCGTAGGGGTTTGGTCACCAAACCCCTATTTGGTGACCAAACCCCTACGACGAACGAACTGACTCTGGGAAGCGACGACTCAATACGGGTAACACAGGACAAGGTTTTTTCATCTGCAAGTTATCCGATGCTTGACCACTAAAGGTGTTCCAGCGAAAGGGTCCTTTGTGCGCCGCCGACATCCATAACAGTCGCTTTGCCCGTGTCATTGCTACGTATAATAAACGATATTCTTCTGCGGTTTTAAGCTGTCCCGCTTTCTCCCAGGCTTCCATGGCGGTGGGTAGGGGGAAATCATGCAAATTTGCCCGAATTTGCGCCCGCGCGACTTCGGCTAGGGTAAAATCCCCTAAAAACTGTGCCGCTGTGGGTACCCAGGGATTACCGGGAATGGTGTCTTCGTGGAGAAAGGGGAGAAATACATAGTCCCAATCTAATCCCTTGGCTTTATGCATGGTAATAATTGTTAGTTGACGGCGACGTAGATAGCGAGAGTCGGCGTCTTCGGTTTCTACGGGTTCAAACCGTTCCGATGAAACAATTTCACTCAATGCGGCTAAGGTAGCAGACATGGCGCTGCTGCTGTAGGTTTGTTTAACGACTCGTTCGGCGAGTTTATCGGCTGTGGCGAGTTCGGATTGGTCGTACTGTAAGGTGAGGGCTAAAAAGGAAATAAGCTGATAATGGGGTAATTCTAGACGCGCCCTTAATAGACTGCGGCAGTATCTGGCGGCTTGACTGACTGCGGGCGTGGGATGGGGGTCAAGGGGTCCTGGATAGAGGAATTGTTCGGGGTAGGTGGCGAGGGCGTTTAAGTCTTGGGTGGGAATGAGTTGGCGTTTAACTAGAACTTCTAATGCGGCTTTTAGGTAATCGGGAGAATGGGGACGGTCGATAAATTGCAATAATGCCAGTATTTCTATGGGAATGTGAGAGTGGCGATCGCTCCCCTGTACATCATACACCTCAATATCATGCTGGCGTTTGAGATAGTCGAGTTTCTGGGCGATAAAATTCCCTTGGCGATTTTCCCGCACTAATACCGCCGCGTTATGTTTGGGGTTGCGGGTGAATAAGTCTATAACCCTTTGTCCCAAAAGTTCTACAGTTTGATAAATATCACTGGGGGTATAAATTTCTAACCCTCGTCCCTCTGGCTGAGGATTGGCGTCGGTTTGTGGGTCATTAGGGGGTACGGTACGGATGGTTTGGGGACGAAAGGGACGAGTGGATTCATCCTCTTTTTGAGTATAGGTCTGATTTACCCAATTTAAGATAAAATTAGCGGCATCAATAATAATTGGTGTACTGCGACCCGCTTGATCCATCGTAGCAAGGCGCTGCTGCTGCTGACATTCGGTACAAAAGCGATTAAAATATATTGGGTCTGCGGGAGTAAAGGTGGAGTTAATCGCTTGATTTGGGTCACCCACCCGGATTAAATTGAGGGGTGTGTAAGGATTAGTCGGATCAGCGGCTAGAGTTTGTAGTAAGTGATATTGTAAAGGACTCGAATCCTGTGCCTCGTCTTCAAATACGGCAAAAAATTGCTGCTGCCATAGTTGGCGCACGGTGTTATCTTCTAGCACTCGCAACGCGGCTAGAATCATATCATCATAATCAATAAAGTCTCGCGATCGCGTCACTCGTTGATATTGCTCGTATAATCCCGCCGCGATCGCTAAAATGCCATAAGGGTCATTGGTTTGTTGACTGATTACCCATAAGTCTTCGGGTAATAATCCGGAACTTTTGGCTTCGTGAATTACCGTATATGCCAAAGACGGTAACACTTCGGTTCGCAATACGGATTGTCGCCGCAATCGTTCCGTCTCTTCCCCATCAAAACTTACTCCTTCCAACAAAATAGAATAGCGACGCGGATTGGCAGCAATCCACTGTTCCACACAAGCACGAATTAAGCGGTGGGTTTGATTGGGGGTGACAACGGTTAGCGTATCTAAATTAATCCCCGATAAATCAGGATGGCGGTTGGCAATATTTAGGGCTAACCCATGAAGAGTATACACCACAAAACTATTTTGGGGTAAGCGTAGCGGTTTAAGATAATCCCTAATTTTCCCCTTAATTGAAGCCGCCGCCGATCGCGTAAACGTGACCACGACCAATTGTCGTTTACCATGGAGTTGATATCGCGCGATCGCAATGGCTGCCGCGACTGCCATTCCCGTAGACTTCCCGGCACCCGGTACCGCCGACACCGCCAGAGTTCCCCCCTGCCAATCTGCCATCGGTTGTTGTCCTTGGCGTAAGCTGTTCCTCAGGCGTTGCAATTCCTGCTCTCTGAAGGCAGTTAGGGACAGTGGTAAGGTGTCTTGAGTCACGTTGGGATGATCTGGCATTTTTTAAGAGGAAAGGCGATAATTTTAGGTATATACACTCATCACTCGTCACGGGTTTAATTCGGTTTCATCTACGGGAATAACTAGCGAACCAATCAAGACACCTTCATGGCAGGGAGAAGGGTTATGGAACTACTGCGGCACTCAGGAGAGATTATTGCCCAGCGTTATCGCATTGTAGACCAATTAGGTCAAGGTGGTAGTGGGACAACCTATCACGCACAAGATTTACAAACGGGGCAACGGGTAGCCCTGAAAGCCTTATCACTCCACCGGATGACGGATTGGAAGATGCTGGAACTCTTTGAACGAGAAGCCTATGTTCTAGCGCAATTGAATCATGTTGGTATTCCCAGGTACTTGAACTATTTTCATGTTGACACACCTCAAGATCGATCATTTTATCTGGTTCAAGAACTAGCCGCAGGGCAATCCTTGGCAATGTGGGTACAAAAGGGGTGGCATGGGAATGAATCAGAGGTGCGACACATCGCGATTCAACTCTTACAAATTCTAATTTATCTGCACCAGCAAAACCCACCGATGATTCACCGGGATATCAAGCCCCAGAATATTATCCGAACTCCTGATGGGCGCGTGTTTCTGGTTGATTTTGGTGCGGTGCAAAATACCTATCACAGTACATTTATGCGTGGTAGTACGGTGGTGGGAACCTACGGATACATGGCACCCGAACAGTTTCGAGGACAAGCGGTTCCGGCAACAGATTTATATGGATTAGGGGCAACCTTATTATTTTTGATCACTCATCGTTCTCCGACTGATTTACCCACAGAGGGGTTAACAATAAATTTCCGTTCCCATGTCCAGATTAGTGAAGGATTTGCCGCTTGGTTGGAGACGATTTTAGCACCCGATGTTGAAGATCGATTTTCGTCCGCCCAGGAAGCGTTAGCGGTACTAGAGGGTAAGCAAAGACTGAAAACTCAAACCCCTACACCTGTTCCCTGGAAAGGCTTAATCGCCGCTACACTTGTAGCGATTACGGCAGCTAGTGTCGTTAACGTCTACAAATATCCTCTGCTTGGAGTCTTGGGTATTACACCCAGAGCGATACACGAAGCGGCACAAAAGGGAGATATTGATACAGTTAAGAAACATCTAGATACAGGAGTTAGTGTTAATGCTAGAGATGTTTCAGGCGCAACTCTATTACATCAGGCGGACTCAAAGCAATTGGTAGAGTTATTGATAGCTAATGGTGCTGATGTCAATGCCAAGGACAAGTATCATAAGCAAACCCCTCTATTTTTAGCCTTAGCGAAGGGCTATTATCATGAATCTGGTGCAATAAAAAATGAACGTAAGGAAATCGTAAAACTTTTGCTGGCTAATGGGGCAGATGTCAATGCTAAAGATGCACAGGGTCAGACTCCCCTATTTCCAGCGGTAGGCAAATATTCTGTGGATAACGAGCAGAATGAAATCATAAAACTTTTGTTAGCCCAGGGAGCTGATATTAATATTAAGGATAATCAGGGGAAAACTCCCTTGCATGAAGCCATAGCCTCAATCCAGTATGACCCTGACAGAAATCAAGCAAAAGAAGTGATAGAACTGCTTCTTGCCAAAGGAGCAAATATCAACGCCAAAGATAATCAAGGGAAGACACCCTTACAACTTGCGATGGCATCGAGTGATTTGCATATTGTGGAACTGCTCAAACGGTACGACGCCAATAAGTAAAAATCTGATCATAATCCTACAGGGGTAGCTATGGAATTGTTGCATCAATCGGGAGAAATTATTGCCCAAAGTTATCGGATTATCCGGATTTTGGGACAAGGTGGCATTGGCATAACTTATGAAGCTCAAAACCTGAAAACGCATCAGTCAGTTGCCCTCAAATCATTGTCGTTGCGGCGAATGACAGATTGGAAGGTTCTAGAGTTATTTGAACGAGAAGCTCACATTCTGGCTCATTTAAATCATCCGGCTATTCCCCATTACCTAGACTATTTCCAAGTAGACACATCTCAGGATTGTTACTTTTATATTGTGCAACAACTCGCTCCGGGTAACTCTCTCGCCACGTTGGTAGAAAATGGCTGGAAACCGAATGAACGTGAGGTGAAACATTTAGCCGCACAAGTTTTAGAAATTCTGGTTTATTTGCAGCAGTTAACCCCACCAGTGATTCACCGTGATATTAAACCTCAAAATATTATTCGCACGGAAGACGGGCAAGTTTTTCTGGTGGATTTTGGTGCTGTACAGGATACTTATCATAATACGGTTACAGGCGGCAGTACAGTTGTCGGAACTTACGGATATATGGCACCCGAACAGTTTCGGGGACAAGCGACTCCAGCCACAGATTTATATGGTTTAGGAACTACACTACTTTTTCTGTTGATGGGGAAATCTCCGGCGGATTTACCTCAACGCCAGCTTAAGATTCATTTCCGCTCTCATGTGCGTATTTCTAAACCATTTGCCGACTGGTTAGAAAAGATGCTAGAACCTGCCATTGAGAATCGATTTCCTTCGGCTCATGCTGCTTTAGCTGTACTGAAAGGAGAGAAAAGTGCTGATGATTGTATCGTACAAAAGCCATGCAGACCTAAGTATACTCCGATTCGGTTGACTGAGACAGAAGAACGTTTGCTAATAGAAATTCCCCCTGTTTTATTACGCACCAAGCATAGTCAAATTTTTGGACTCATTTTTCTGATTTGGACGGGATGTACATTGCCGCTGGCTTTGATATACTATACTTTTTCAAATTATATAAACCAGAGTAGCATAGGATTATTTTTTGTCCATATTATTTTAACCTGGGGAATAGTTGGTTTACTATCTTACCTATCATCTATTACATCTCGCAAAAGATTAGAGATTGATATAAAAAATATCCGTATATTTATCTGGAATTTAAGACTATCTCAAGGAAAAATTCAGGGATATACGCAGAAGATTAAGCAAGTCAAGTTGGGGTTGTTTCCATTATATGGACAATATATTGTCCTCGATATGCCATCATTAAGGTGGTATTCAAAATTCAGCTTTGGCTTTTACCTAACTAAACCTGAACAAGAATGGCTAGTCTGGGAGATTCGGACATTTCTGGATAAAGTACGAAACACTGAGCAAGGAAGGGTTAACTCACTACCAGAATCTGACCTTAAAAATAACGATCGCAGGCGTCTCTAGAGATGACTGAATCCTAGACTGGGTAAATACACTATCCCTTCAGGATTCAACGCAAGCTTGATAAAGCGACTTGATTAAGTCTGTGGAACTGAGATTTATCTCCATAATTCATTAACTAGCTGGATAATAAGGGTAACTTTAGTCGCTTTTGTTTTGGCTGTTCATAATGCCATTCTGTTGTTGATAAAAAATCCAGAATACTTTGAGCAATAGCCTTAGATGCTAAGTAAGGAACCCCATTACCAATTGTTTTAAACATATTTGTCAGTGACATGTCATCGGGAAGGACAAAGTTTTTCGGTAACGATTGTATAGCCAGGGTTTCAGCAACAGATAAACGACGCGCTTTATAAGGATGTAAGTGAACTTCGTTATTTCCGTAACAAGCTGTCGGGGAATAACGCCATCGGTGAAGACGTTTGTAAGACTTTCGTGAATCATCTCCCTCCGCCACCGAAAGAAATCGCTTGAGTCCCGCTCTCGGTTTAAAATGATGTTTAGCATTGGGATGGTTAAGTACATCGTTTTTCCGAAACCAATATTCAACTGTTAGTTCCTGAATAATATCATTAGAGCAAGGGCGGTGTGAATTTTCCTGAAAGGGATCAGTTGCAGCCCAAGGACAAGCGAAAACTCTTGGCTTAGGATATACAATAGAAGTCATCCAGGAAAAAACGCCTTCAGGCATAAATTGGGCAGTTGGCGATAGTCCTATATCTTTGACTAAACTTCGATGAAATCCGAGTAGGATAATCCTCTCCCTATCTTGAGGAACGCCGTATTCTATCGCGTTAATTAGACGCTCTGTTAATAGATAGCCAGCTCTATTTAGCTGATCTTTAAGCTGTTCAAAAAAAAGACGGTGTTTTTTCGTTTTCCACAATCCTTTAACATTCTCGAAGAGAAAGAAATCCGGTTGATATTGGCAAATTAATTTAACATAAGCAGCCGAAAGTTTACCATTATCACCGTCTTTCCCTCGGTTTTTCCCCCCAACTGAGAAGTCGGGACAGGGAGGACCACCAATGAAACCAATAATGTCCGTAGATTTGCGAGCATCCTGGATTAAATCCCAGAGCTTTAAGGCTTGTTCACCTTCTATCAGTTGCTCAACATCTCCATCTTCGGCATAATGGCATCCGTATTCGGGTAATGGCAGATTCAGAACTTGTCTAGAGTAACGGTAAGCTTCTACATAGGAGGGATTAATTTCATTCACATATACGATATCAAAACCACTGGCTTCAAAGCCTAAATCAAGAAATCCAATTCCAGAAAAGAAAGAGAAAAGTTTGGGTCTAAGGGTCATTTATCAACTATAAAGGATAGAAATATTATACCAGTTTAGATAATCCAGAATGAGTTACTTATGTCAGGGCACTATCCTTGCGCTCTTACGGTTGGGTGTACTATTAGCACTTGAGAATTCTCTTCCGACGCTGGTTTCTAGATTGGCATTTCCTGATCACAGTAGCTACATCGCCAGTAAAGTCCTCCTAAACGTATATGACAGAGTAAGGTATCTGAGCAACAAGGGCAAGTAGGCTTCTTAATTATTAATTGCTTCAGAGTTTTAGCTCCATCCTGTCGGCTGCAACCCTTTTCCAGGTGAGTCAGCCCTGAGAGCGGCTTACTTGACTTGGCGGGCATTTTTTAAAGCTGAATGAATCATACTTTAAGTATAGTTGTATTGACTTGACATTAAACTTAATGTTAAATAAGATAAAAGGCTTTATGATGAGAATGAGTCATCAGGAACATTTAAGGGATTAGATAGGGAGGCTGGCAATGGCATTTTTGCCGTATTTACCGAAAAATTGGGTCTAAAGCCTCGTCCTTAAAGGACGACTTTGTGTTAAAATTCACTTAGAGGAAAGGGTATTAAACCTCTATAAAAACCCAGAGCCGAGAGGCATCGCACCTTGAAAACTAGGCTTAGAGGGTTCTGTACAGAAAGGCTTGTACAGGTAAAAAGTCTAAGCAACAAGCACCAGAAAACACATTCTTTCTTGTTTTCAATAGTACGATAGGGCAT
>NZ_JAVKEW010000089.1:0-16248 GCF_040226375.1 Coleofasciculus sp. G2-EDA-02
TTCAAACTATTGATTTTTCTAGGTTCGGTCGCTTGAGCAGTCGTTGCCTTCGTTTCAAGCGCATTTACCAATGTAGTGCCTATTTCAGAAGTTGTCAACCTTTTCAGAAAGTTTTTTTTGATAAAAGCTGAAACCCTTTCCCCGAAGGCGATCTGAGCTATGCTTAAATCCAGAGCTAACCTGAGTAGCTTAAGAAAATTACCCCCGTTTGCCAAATGAGAGCTTTGCCGCCATTGATCCTGCTAGATCCGATCCTCCAGAATTGGTTGTTAGAGGATATCGGTCGAGGCGATCGCACAACTCAGGGGTTATGGAATGCCTCAGACAAAATGATCCAAGCCGAGTGGACGGCTAAACAAAGCGGAGTGATAGCCGGATTGCCGATCGCGAAACGGATCTTCCAACTTTTAAGCGATCAAACGAGTTTTGTGGCTGTTGTGGCTGAGGGGGAAGACTGTGATCCAGGACAGGTAGTTGCTCGTTTACAGGGGTCTATGGATACTCTATTGATGGGAGAACGAGTGGCTCTCAACCTAGCGATGCACTTAAGTGGGATTTCTACCCTCACCCGCAAGTATGTGGATCAACTCACTGATTTTCCCACTCAACTCGTTGATACCCGTAAAACCACTCCTGGGCTGAGACTGCTCGAAAAATATGCCACCCAAGTCGGCGGTGCTATCAATCACCGTTTTGGGTTAGATGACGCCGTGATGATCAAAGACAATCATATAGTGGCAGCAGGTAGCATAAAAGAAGCGATCGCTCATATCCGAGATCAAATGCCCTACCCCCTGAGGATTGAAGTCGAAACAGAAACTCTGGAGCAAGTGACAGAAGCGCTAGATCACGGGGCTGACATCATCATGCTGGACAATATGCCATTGGAGAGGATGCGACAGGCTGTACAGATGATTCGCGCCAAAAATGACAGACTGAAAATAGAAGCCTCTGGGAATATCACCCTCGAATCCATTCGTGCTGTAGCCCAAACCGGTGTAGACTATATTTCCACGAGTGCCCCCATCACTCGCTCCACTTGGCTGGATTTAAGTATGAACTTACTGCACGAAAATCGGATTTAATCCCTAATTTTTTGAGCAAGCCATTTTTAGGATTTTTGGCAACGTCTTATCGTTTCAACACTTTACCTAGCGCATGACTTCAACCTTGGAACAACTAAAAGCCAAATTTGAGCAAGCATTGATTGCTGCTTTTGGTGAAACGATGGCGGGTACAGATCCCATGTTAGTTCCCGCCAGTAATCCCAAATTTGGTGATTATCAATCCAATGCAGCACTCTCTCTGGCAAAACCGCTAGGTCAACCCCCAAGAGCGATCGCACAGACGATCATTAACCATATCGATGTTGCGGATATCTGCCAATCCCCCACAGTAGCTGGACCCGGCTTTATTAATTTCACACTCAAACCAGCCTATTTAGAAGCCAAGCTAAATAAGATTCTCACTGCACCTCGGTTAGGTGTAGAACCCGCCAAGCAGCCCCAGCAAGTTGTTGTGGACTTTTCCAGTCCAAACATTGCCAAAGAAATGCATGTCGGTCATCTGCGCTCCACGATTATTGGAGACTGCATTGCCCGTATTTTGGAATTTCGATCTCATGATGTCTTGCGCCTCAATCATGTTGGAGATTGGGGGACTCAGTTTGGCATGTTAATTACCTATCTTCGGGAAGTTTGCCCAGAAGCCTTAACCACGGCTGAGGCTGTCGATATAGGAGATTTAGTCAGTTTTTATCGACAAGCTAAAAAACGGTTTGATACCGATGGAGCCTTCCAAGAAGCTGCACGACAGGAAGTAGTGAAACTGCAAGCTGGAGCTGAAGATACTACAAGAGCTTGGCAATTGCTGTGTGAGCAATCCCGACGGGAATTTCAGGTCATTTATGACTTATTGGATGTTCATCTCACAGAACGGGGGGAATCATTTTATAACCCCTTACTTCCAGAAGTCGTCAAAGATTTAGAAACATCAGGCTTATTAGTGGAAAATCAAGGGGCTAAGTGTGTTTTCTTAGAAGGATTTACGAATAAACAAGGTGAACCTTTACCCTTGATTGTGCAAAAGTCGGATGGGGGTTATAACTATGCCACAACTGACTTAGCGGCACTACGTTACCGGATTCAGCAAGATGGGGCAAATCGGATTATTTATGTTACCGATGCTGGACAAGCAAATCATTTTGCCCAAGTGTTTCAGGTCGCACAACGGGCAGTTTGGCTACCAGAAAATGTTGAAATAGTGCATGTTCCCTTCGGATTAGTGCTAGGAGAAGACGGGAAAAAGCTGAAAACTCGGTCGGGAGAGACAGTGCGATTGCGGGATTTATTAGATGAAGCGATCGCGCGATCGCGTGCTGATCTGGAAACTCGCATCCACGAGGAAGAGCGCCAAGAAACTGAGGAGTTCATTAATCATGTTGCTCAAGTGGTTGGTATTGCCGCGGTAAAATATGCTGACCTCAGTCAAAATCGCACCAGCAATTATGTCTTTAGCTTCGATAAGATGCTATCGCTCAAAGGAAATACAGCACCATATCTGCTGTATGCTTATGCCCGGATTCAAAGTATTGGTCGCAAAGGTGGCGTTGATTTTGAGCAGTTAAGAACAAATTCTCAAGTCTCATTGTCAAAAGATCAAGAAGTTGCACTGGCTAAGCATCTATTACAAGTCAGCGAGGTGATTAAAGAAGTTGAGCAAGAGTTGTTACCTAATCGTCTTTGTCAGTATCTATATGAATTGAGCGAGAAATTCAGTCAATTTTATGATCAATGTCCTGTGCTTAAAGCCGAGGAACCCGTGCGAACATCACGATTAATATTGTGTGACCTAACGGCTCGAACCTTAAAACTGGGATTATCATTACTTGGTATTGGGGTACTAGAACGGATGTAGAAATACCTCTTTTTTCTCACGGGCAATTCATCTAGCAGATGAATTGCCCTGTCTAGTTAAGCGCCGCTTCTCAATTTATCCAACACGCTGCGATCTTCCAACGTAGAGGTGTCCCCAGCCACATCTTGACCGGCGGCTAAATTCCGCAACAAACGCCGCATAATTTTACCCGATCGCGTCTTAGGCATTCCCTCAGTAAACCGAATCTCCCCAGGACGGGCAATTGCCCCAATCTCCTTAACTACATGCGCCTTGAGTTCATTTGCCAGTTCCTCTGTTGGACTATAGTTATCCTCCAACATGACAAAGGCAAAAACATCTTCCCCCCTTACCTCATCAGGTTTTCCTACCACAGCCGCTTCTGCTACCGCCGGATGGGAGACTAAAGCCGATTCAATTTCCATAGTCCCTAGGCGATGTCCAGAGGTATTAATCACATCATCTACGCGCCCCATCACCCAGAAATAGCCATCCTCATCCCGACGGGCACCATCCCCAGCAAAGTAAAAATACTGCCCTTCTTTCGGTGCAATATGTTCCCAATAAGTGCGGCGGAAGCGATCGGGATCACCATAAACCGTTCGCATCATTCCGGGCCAAGGGTGCTTAATCACCAGATATCCCCCCTGATTCGTCCCCACCGGATTGCCTTCTAAATCGACAATATCTGCCAGAATACCCGGAAACGGTAACGTAGCTGAACCCGGTTTGGTGGGAATCGCACCGGGTAGGGGTGTAATCATAAATCCCCCTGTTTCCGTTTGCCACCAGGTATCGACAATCGGACAGCGTTCTCCGCCAATAATTCGGTGATACCACATCCAAGCTTCTGGGTTAATCGGTTCACCGACGGTTCCCAAAATCCGTAAAGAAGACAAGTCTCGTGCTTTGGGATGGTGTTCGCCCATTTTGATTAATGCCCGAATCGCCGTTGGTGCGGTATAGAAAATATTAACACCGTATTTCTCCACCACATCCCATAAACAACCGGGATTCGAGGGACGGGGTGCGCCTTCATACATGAGTGTGGTAGCACCATTGGACAGAGGACTATAAACAATATAACTATGACCCGTAATCCAACCGACGTCAGCGGTACACCAGTAGACATCGGTGTCTTTGAGATCAAATGTCCATTTCAGGGTGATATGGCTATAAAGGTTATAGCCGGCTGTGGTATGAACAACGCCTTTGGGTTTACCGGTTGTCCCAGAGGTGTAGAGAATGAACAGCATGTCTTCACTATCCATCGGTTCGGCGGGACAGTCTCCCGATACCCCCGCTTGTAAATCATGCCACCAATGATCTCGCCCTGGTTCCATCTGGATTTTCTGCTGGGTGCGCTGAACCACGAGGACGTTTTCTACTGTAGGTGCGCCGTTATTGGCGAGGGCTTTATCGACTTCGGGTTTTAGGGGAACAATCTTATCTTTACGCCAGCCGCCATCTGCGGTGACGACTAATTTCGCTTGGGCGTCTACTAATCGGTCTTTTAACGCTTCGGAACTAAACCCACCAAATACCACTGTATGCGGCGCACCAATCCTGGCACAAGCGAGCATCGCGATCGCGGCTTCTGGAATCATGGGCATATAAATCCCCACGCGATCGCCTTTTTTCACGCCTAATTGCTTAAGAACATTGGCAAACTGACAGACTTCCCGGTGCAGTTGAGCATAGGTTAGGGTGCGGGAGTCGCCCGGTTCCCCTTCCCAAATCAAAGCGGCTTTATTCCGTCGCCAGGTATTCAGGTGTCTGTCTAGACAGTTATAGGCAATATTCGTCTTTCCCCCGACAAACCATTTGGCAAAGGGAGGTTGCCAATCTAGCACTGTATCCCACTTACTGAACCAGTGCAACTCTTGTTCGGCTAACTCCGCCCAAAATTTCAATGGGTCAGCTTTTGCCTTGTCATAGAGGCGCTGATACTCTTCCAGACTCTTGATCTGGGCATTCTGGGAAAATTCAGCCGGGGGTGGGAATAGACGTTTTTCTTGCAGAATCGATTCGATAGTGGATTCAGACATCGTTCGCGGTTGTTATTTGCTACTGTACTCAAACTATTTTGAAGGCAGAGTTGCCTCAGTGAGCAATTTTGACGTTTTGTAAAGCTTACTTACCCCTCCATAGTGGCTGCATCATTAGTTTACCTAAATCGGCTTCACTGATAGAAGTTTGTTGATCTGTGATTTTTTTATACACAATTACTCTATTTTTATAAAAAATCATTTAATTTAAAAAAGTAGCATGGCATGGCGTAAATAGAAGACAGGACTTTTTCCTACTGTGTCTATATCTAAACTTCTCTTTGTTTACCCCCGTGAGTTCTCCATCTCAAATGAAAACGCTATATGAAAGTCGTTCAACAAACGTTTACATTACTCACACTCAAAGAACGTCCCATTGGGGTTTGGATATTGAGTAGTTTAACAGCAGCGATAGGATTGCTGATTTTTCTCTCCTCTAACTCATCGATTGATTGGTTCGGATTAGTTTGCATTGCCTTAGCAAATTTGATGATGTTCAGTAGTCCCGTGAAAACCTGCCAATTTGACAAACAGTACCATTGGGTAGTATTTAAGCAAAAAGGTTGGTTGGGAACCAAAGTTATCCACGTTCCAATTTACCAGGTTACTGGCGTACAAGTCGAACCGCTCAACCTATTCGGGCTTCAGTTGTATCGGCTCAGGCTGATTCTTTTATCGGGAGAGCCATTCTATTTGACACCAATTCCTTCTACAGATTGTAAACTGCAACAAAAATTAGCCAGGACGATTGGAAATTTTATCAATCGCTAGGGCACTAAAATTATAGTTTAGATTATCGCTAACCTTTAGTCCTTCTCCGGACATGATTGAGCAGTTGTATAGATACAACAAAGAACGACAGCAAAGGCGTCAACGCTTAAGGCGGTAACTGTAACTTATGTGAGATCGCGCCAGTTTGCCAAAATTTCCACTAAGGCTTGCACCCCGCGCCCCACCCTTGTTACCATTCCTTGAGATGACGTACTAGACCTGATTAACCGAAAATTGCGTTATCAATAAAAGAGTAGATACTATAACCTATTCTCATACGTCTTATCTTAGAACTGCTATGCCTCCTCGTTGGCCCCGCAAACCAGATCGTCGCGATGCAGCGTATCGACGCCTAGATGACCGAATGAACTTTGCTGTCCATGTCGCCTTGTTTGCGGCTTGTAATTCAGGTGTTTGGTTCGTCCGTACCATCCAGTATGCCAATTGGTCTTGGACGTACTGGGTAACGGGTATCTGGGGATTGCTCTTAGTCGGACACGCCGTTTATGTCTTCGCGATCGCAGACTATACTCCCTCACCCAGTCAAGATAATTCGGCTAACTCTACTCAAGGATAAACTGAGAATGTCAAGCTCACCCTATTGAATGGATTATGGCTAACCTAAATACCAGCGAAGCGATCGAAGCCTTGGCGGCTGAAATTGGTGATAATGTGTACATTGATGTTGCCAAATGGCATCTTTACTTACGGGATGCCCATTTACATACCTCTTTAGCTGAACGCCTCTATCCCCTGCTGACAGAGGACAGCCTTTCAGAAGACCAAGTGCTACAAATCTTGCAAAGTATACCCGTTGAACTGGGGAATGGTAGACGGGAAGTTTCCTTGGTGGATTTACTCCCAATGCAGTGTCAGGTTAATTTGCTGGATTTACTCGAAGAGTTTCAAAAGAAAATGTAATTCAGAAGACAATTGACCACTCAAGGCTAGGGATCATTAGTTCCGGGATGAGAACTAATGACCCTTTTTTTGCACAAAGCAAGCGGGCTAAAAAAGATAGTCCCTGACTATTTGGTGTATCCTTTTAACCATTAGTGATCGCCTATCTCACTATCATATTCTGTCTTTTTCCCTATTAATCTGTTGAGTCAGAACACCCCACCGTGACTGACTCAGCTAAGAGTTGCCACCGTTAACTATGGAGCAGCATTGGATCAAATTAAGTTATGAGCGCAATACGTATCTGATTGATCTCAATCGTATCAGTAGCTTTGTTTGTGCTAATAACGGTCGGTTGATATTTTGGTTACCGGATGGTAAGGTGCGGATGATTATCCATCCAAAGACTAATCCAGAGGCTTATCAACAAATTTTAGACTATGTGGAAAATACCGCTGGGAAACTTATCAGTTCTACGGTGAAAGCTCAAACTAAAACTTAGTAAACTCACCGTTATAGATGGTTCTCTTTTGGAGTAACTCAACTCCCTTGGCAGAACTTGTAGGATTTCGCGATCGCGCTTTCAATGCTGGTAGATTGGGTTTGTAGTAAGGGCTTTAGCCCCTAATTGTATGGGTTTCTTTTGCATAATGCTAAGATGTGCCACCCCACTACTGGCGTAACCCAACTAAAATTGTGGAATAGCGCGATCGCTAATGATAGCAAGTGCTACTTATGTACGATTTTTGAGGGGCTTGAGCGTTCAAACCATTACGGTATAAGGCTTGACGCTGGGTGCAGTACATCTGTATGGAGGGAACTTCAGTTCAAAAGGGGGAAGCCAGGGGATGCTTCGCTTTTTTTGCATGGGAGAAGGGGAACCGGATTCTCTTGCTCCCCTCTTGCTCCCCTCTCCCTATTCCCCCCTTTCAAAGGGGGGTTAGGGGGGATGGAGAGGGGCTGGGGGTGAGGGGTTGAGCTTAAGTTGACACCAATGCACGGAGCGTGCGCCCCTACCAAGTTTACATGCACCACCGCCATTAAATGATGCTTTCTTGTCATCAGATACCTGGTTAACCGCGCTGCTGACAATCTTTTTCATATAAGGTTTTCAAGAAAACCGGAAGATGATATTGAACATCACTACTTTTTTCGGCATAAAATCGCGCTATTTCCAAAGAAAGTTGATCTCGATATATTTCACCTCGATCATCCTCACTTGAGCGATTCCAATCATCAGGTGGATGTATTTGTTTCCAGTATTTCTTCACTTGTTTAATCGTCAATAGGGCAAAAAACAACTCCTGCTTCCGTTGATAATCTGGGGCATTTTGAAACTCATCTTTCCAGGAATCGCGCAACTCATTGACTCCCTGGCAATCTAATCCAGAACAGTAGCGAAGACGTTCTGATGCTCGTTGTAAGTTATCTCGCAAATTAGCATCATTACTGATTCCATCTGCCATATCAATATAAATTGTTTGCAGCAAAGCAGGATTATCTTTATAAATTGGAGTAGCGGAAAAGTTATCAAATACAGGTTGGAGTTCCGGGAACAGAAAGTAGGACTCCTTATAGATAAACCCTGTCACCCAGATCCGATGATTTATTGCATTTTGAGGATTGACCTTTGCTTGTTCATACAAATCCTGAAAAATTGCCTCTGTGTCTGGGAACAAATAATTATCAATCATTTTAATCTGCAAATCTAAATCAACAATCGCAAACAACTTTTCTGGACTTAAATAGGAGTTGGCACTATCTTTATCGTGTAACTGTAATAAAGTAAAGTAAGTATCAAGTACATCTGTGCGATCGCCACAATTAAAAAATTCGGGTCGATAGTTCCGCCACCACTTAGGAACACAGGCATTATAAAAGTTAGCATCAGGCAGTTGTGCCATTTTTCGATAAGATTGTGGTGATGGTCTACCCTCCAGAGTCCAGATACCCCCTTTCCCTTCACAGAGAACAACTATTTTATTCCGGATTCTGCGAGAACTAAGAATTATTTCACAGTGGCCTTGTAACTGTTCTGGACTAAAACTCATGTCTAGTTTGCGGGGTTTTGCTGGATAAGTTTAGGTTCTAATTCTTTCACATGGGCAGGAGTCAAGGCTTGGCAGAGTTCATAAGAGTGAGTTGCCAAAATATATTGATTATTCGGTGCCCATTCTTGCAAATCTGAAATAATTTGATATTGCCAATCGGGGTGGAATGCGATTTCTATTTCATCCATTAATACAATAGCATCTTCTATATTATGATGTTTGAGCCACATATAAATGCTTAACCGTTTCAACTCTCCATGGCTCAGGTCTTCGGGGGATAGTTCGATAGTCTCACCGTTCCTCTCTAATGTAAAGTTCACTCCGTTAAGGTCTTTATCTATGTTTATTTTTTTATTAAATAACATCTGGTTTAACTCATTTTTAAGCCTCTGATAATGATTACCATACTCTCCTGTTTCTATCGCTTCTCTGAAATCGCGATCGCGAGCATCTTCAAAAGCCTGTATCAAAAGATCTACAGCCAAAAAGTCATAAGTAAATAAATTTATAAGTTGACTTCTGGCATCTTTAAGTTGCGAGTAATAATCTTTGTCTGTACCAGATTTACTTTTAAACAATAAATTTCGACTTTCTTGCTTCAGAAAAAGAAACACTTGAGTTGACGGAGCCGCGAGAAATATTTTTTTTGATATATCCTTGAAAAATAATTCAACTTCCGTAATTTTTGCTGTGTTTAGACTATCAATGTGGCACAGCAAAATACTTTCGTCATTCCCTCCTTTTTTGTTTTTGTCAGATAGAAACATTAAAAATATTAAGTTTTGGGATTCTAAGTATTTCTTTATCTTGACAAAAAACTCTTTACTTTCTTGGTTAAATCTATTTCTTTCCTTCTCAAGGTTATAAAGCTCAAAACATTCTTGAAAATAAAGATTTTTCTTGTTTTCAAAATTAGAAAATATTAGGTCAAAAAATTTATCTTCTCCTCCTAGATGTTTCGGGTCAAAATAAATATTCATTTTCAACAAAATTTGAAATCCTTGGGGAGTTAATAAAGAGTAGTATTTTTTGGGATCGTCACTTAATTGCAATTGCTCTTGAATATAAGAGTATTTACAGCCAAAAAAATCAAAACTTACGATTCTATCATTATCTAAAATATCAATTATAGCCAAAGTTTTCTTGGGAGAGTCCTCATGAAGTTGGAATCCATCTAGCAGATTTTGCAAAAAAGGTTGTCTTTTCGGATCAGTCGAACAGTGAAGTAGAGTGAAAATTAATTGCAGGAGTGTACTTTTACCACCACCATTTAGACTGCCCAGAGGAAAAATTCTAGGAACAAAATCATTTTCAAAGGTAATATCAACATCCTTTAAAACCCGGAAATCAGGAACTCGAATTCGTTGCAGGTGCATAAAACACTCCTAATATTGACTTGATATCCGCGTTGGCTTCACCAGTATTACTTTAACAAAGTTACTCCTAGCAAAACCATCCGACACTCCAAAACCTTTCTCAGAGATTCTTCACTCCGCTATCGCTCCGTTCAGAATGACAGATCAGAACCTAGTGGCGTGGCACACCTACTTTAATGAACTATATAATTAAATCCAGAAATTGTAGGGGCGCAAGGCTTTGCGCCCATCAAATTAGCACATCTAATCCACAATTTTAGTTGTGCCGAACCAGGAGTCCACCGCGAGTTCAGGAGACGGCGCTAGCCCGCAGATTGACTCGGACATGATATATAGCAACCGCCAAGATAGTTAGCACCTCTCGGATTCGTAGAGACGTGACCGTGGAACGTCTCCAGATAGTGTGTTTGTCTTAATCGATGGGTCTACTGCTATAAGTCCAGAAAAATCCAGAGGCTACAATTGCTAGCATGAATGATCCTAATGGGTGATTCCTCTATTACCTGTCATCCGCCTTCTTCAATCACGTAGCCTACGTTCTGGATTAATGAAGCCCTTACATTGCTCTCACAATCACGAAAATCCCCCAGGTAGTCGCTTTTGTCTCCACTGCGGTGAGAAACTGGATCAGGTAGACAATGGCAACATCGAGTCGGGGTTAACTTTGGCAGGACGTTATCGGATTGTACGAGAATTGGGACATGGGGGATTTGGACGCACCTATCTAGCTCAAGACTTGAATCGCTTCGGTGAAGCTTGTGTGCTAAAGGAATTCGCCCCCCAAGCCCAAGGGACTTTTGCCCTCCAGAAAGCCTCAGAACTGTTTGAACGGGAAGCTGGGGTTCTCTATAAGCTGAAACATCGGCAAATTCCTGAGTTCCGAGAACTGCTGCGGGTGAAGCAGGAAGGAAAAGGACGCCTGTTTTTAGTCCAAGACTATATTCCTGGACACACCTGCCGCGCTATCTTAGAGGCACGCCGAAATCAGGGAATACGGTTTAACGAAACGGAAATCATCAAACTCTTGCGCCAACTTCTTCCCGTGTTGAACTACATCCACTCCCTAGGCGTGATTCATCGGGATATTTCCCCGGATAATATTATCATCCGTCAAGAGGATGGATTGCCCGTACTGATTGACTTTGGCGGTGTCAAGCAAGTCGCCGCCACGGTAGCCTCTCAAGTAATGGTATCATCCCCGGCTACAGCAACGCGCTTGGGTAAGGTGGGTTATGCTCCTCACGAACAAATGCAAGGGGGTATTATTTCTGCCAGTAGCGATTTATACGCATTAGGGGCAACGGTATTGGTATTACTCACCGGGAAAGAACCCTCTGAGCTAATAGATCCCCACACCTTAACCTGGACATGGCAGCGGGAAATTACCCTTAGCCCCACCCTCAACCGTATCCTCGAACAACTGCTGCAACCCCACCCCCAAAATCGCCCCCAAAGTGCGAATCAAGTCTTACAAGCCCTGACATCTCAATCCCCCTCGATTGCCTACTCCCCACCACCACCGCCGTCACCGCCGACTCAAGCGACTGTCGCTGTCGCACCCAATCGGATTGCACCGACGCCACCATCCCCCCCTACTCCTGTTGTCCCCAAACCGACGCCCAAGGGTAACAATACCCCCGCCTTAGGCTGGGTAGGAAAATTTATCCTGGCATTGGTGTTTATTCTGGCAGCAGGTGGCTTTGGCTGGTGGGCGGGTAATCTGTGGATCGAAACACAACTGCAATCCGCACAACGGAACGCTACGCCCATACAGGAGGAATTTGAGAACCCAGTGATTTCACCGGAGGAAGATGACGAACCCGAACCCTCCTCCGAGTTTTCCCAGGAAGAACAACAGCGCAAGCAAACCCTGCGGCGGCGACGGATGAATCTGGGTATCGATTATGACTTTTATGTCAGTTTAGTTGATGAAGCGTTTTGGAAGCAGTATCCTGCACAACAGGGATATCAGTTAAGCACTGATCCAGATGATGCTAGGCTTAGACAAGCCTGGGATGCGATCGCCGCAAATTTACTCACCCAGATCGAACAGCTTAATCTCACTCCTCAAGCCAAGCAAAGATTAGGCAGTTATGGCGCAGGCGATCGCGATCGCTGGAAAGCAAGAGTGAATCGCCTACGCCTGAGTAGTCGGGCGTTATACGATATCGCCGATGCCAAGTTTTTCCACGCCTTCCCCAAACAAAAAGGACAAGTTGGCACAGAATTTCTTGACCAACCCATGGGTCAAATCTGGCAAGCCACTGTTGCGGATACCGTCAAAGCCTTGCAATCCAGAGAGGCTTTAGAACGAATTGTCTTTGAACCGGGCGATAGTGGTAAAAAAGTAAGCGGCACCCTGCAACCTGGAGAAGGCAAAGCCTTTACCGCCCAGCTATCGGCAGATCAGGTTATGGAGGTGAATCTCTCCACCGCCGCCAATGCCTTATTCTCCATTTATAGTCCCACGGGTAATACAATCTTCCTAGAAGATTCGCGCGATCGCACCTTCTCTGGAAAATTGCCGGAATCGGGGTTCTATGAGTTTGTCGTGGTATCCGATGCGGATAAACCCATTGATTATCAACTTGATCTAACGGTTGAAAATCCCCCCGAATCGGACTCCTCAGTCGATGAATCTATAGAAGATTAATTTTATTGAATTTAACCCAAAGTAGCAAAAATATGTGTAGTAGGAGCATCTTACTTTCTAAAAGCCAGAGACTATCTATAATGCAACTATCACGCCCCATCGCATCTGGTATGTCCACCAACTCCATCTTTGCCGATACCCAAACCCATTGGGCAAAAGACTCAATCCACCAGCTTTTTACCCGCCAAATCATCAGTGGTTATCCTGATCGTAGCTTTCGCCCCAATAACCCTGTTACCCGTGCTGAATTTGCGGCGATTTTAAACAAAGCCTTTCCCCAGGCTACCCCGGTGCGGGATACGATTAACTTTGGTGATGTACCTGCCAATCACTGGGCAAATCCCGCCATTAAAACCGTCACCAGGGCGGGATTTTTCTCCGGCTATCCCAATGGCACTTTTCAACCCAATCAACCGATTCCCCGTGTGCAAGCGTTGGTGGCATTAGTAAGTGGGTTACAGTATGCCCGTGACCCTAATCCTATCCCAATTCTCCAACAATACTATGATGATGCCGCGACTATTCCCAATTATGCACAGGGCGCGATCGCAACCGCAACCCGTCAGTTTTTAGTCGTTAACTATCCAGAAGTTAAACGCCTGCACCCAAATCGTAACGCGACGCGAGGCGAAGTCGCGGCACTGATTACTCGGGCGTTAAAACTCCCTGGTGTTCCCCGACAATATGTTCCAGGTTGGGATATCATCGCCATTGAACCTCTATTCGATGAGGCGGATTCCTTTACCCAAGGACGGGCAAGGGTCAAACTGGGGGATAAATGGGGATATATTGACAAAACCGGGACATTTGTGATTAATCCACAACTGGATGAAGCCGAACCCTTTTCTGAAGGAGTCGCATTAGTAAGATTAAAGCAGAATATTGCTAACTTAAGCGGGGTTCGTAGTAGGCACTTTAGTGCCAGAAGCGCTTTAGCGCTTACAAACTCTCAGAGGGCAGAAAATGACCAGGTAGAAGCATATAATAATTATTTAGACGAACAAGATCTAACGCCAAACCCAAATCAATTACCCTCAACTGAAATCCGAGGGGTTTGGCTAACAAATACCGACAGCCAAGTCTTTAATTCCCCAAAGAATATAGCTGAGGCGATTGAGTTCCTCGCCAAAACCGGATTTAATGTGGTTTTTCCTGTGGTTTGGAATAATGGGGCAACACTTTATCCCAGTCGCCTGATGCGAGACACGGTGGGATTGGAAATTGACCCGCGTTTTACTGGACGAGATCCCCTCGCCGAACTTATTCAAGCGGCTAAAAAAGTGGGATTAGCGGTGATTCCTTGGTTTGAATATGGCTTTGCCAGTTCCTATAACCAAAAAGGTGGACGTTTACTTGCCCAAAAACCGAATTGGGCGGCGCGGGATATTCAAGGTAATTTACTCACAAAAAATAACTTTGAATGGCTAAATGCTTTTGACCCCCAGGTGCAGGATTTTGTCCTGGGATTAATCTTAGAAGTGATTAGAAATTATGATATCGCCGGAATTCAGGGGGATGACCGTTTACCAGCCCTCCCGTCAGAAGGAGGTTATGATACCCAAACGGTACAACGCTATATGCAGCAGTTCAACCGGGAACCCCCTAGCAATCCAAAAGACGCCCAATGGCTACAATGGCGGGCGGATTTGCTGACTGATTTCCTGACTCGTCTGTACCGACAGGTGGTGGCGATTAATCCAGAATTGGTGATTTCTATGGCACCGAGTCCCTATCCCTGGGGGCTACAGGAGTATTTACAAGATAACCAAGCTTGGCGGAATCAGGGATTGGTGGATATTATCCATCCCCAACTCTATCGCCGGGATTTTACTAGCTATAAGCAGCTTGTTGATCGGTTGGTGAATGACCAAGTAAACCCGGTACAATTGTCTACGGTTATACCGGGAATCCTGATTAAAAGCGGGTCGTATCGCATCAGTTCAGAGGATTTGGTACAGGCAATTGAGTACAATCGCGATCGCGGTTTATCGGGGGAGGTGTTATTTTTCTATGAGGGCTTGCGCCAAGATAATGATACCTTAGCCAAAGCCTTGCGATCGCGCCTCTATGCTCAATCCGTTCCTTTCAACGCGACATCACTGAAAGCACAAGGCTTTACCCATCGCCGAGTTGGTGCTGAATATCGTTATATTGACCGCTTTGGTAATCTTATCACTCAGCCTCAATTTGATTGGGTGGATTCGTTTCAAGAGGAACGGGCGCGAGTGCGAATGGGGTACAAGTGGGGCTATATTAATCAAACAGGAAAACTGATCACTCGTTTAGCATTTGATCAAGCGGATCAGTTTGCGGAAGGATTAGCGCGAGTAAAAATTGGCAGTCTGTATGGTTATATTGATTTATCCGGTCAATCGGTAATTTTACCCCAGTTTGATCAGGGGACTCGGTTCAGCCAAGGATTAGCGGCGGTGAAGGTTGCAAATCGATGGGGTTATATTAATAAAATCGGTCAATGGGTGATTCCGACTCAGTTTGATCAGGCACAATTTTTTTCAGAAGGATTAGCGGCGGTGCAACTCGCAGGCAAATATGGGTATTGTGACTCAAGGGGTCAATTGGTGATTCCAGCCAACTTTGATACAGCAGGCTCATTTGCCCAAGGACTTGCCCCTGTCCAATTGCGCGATCGCTGGGGTTATATTAATCCTACTGGAGAATTGGTCATTGAGCCACAATTTAATGCGGCTCAACCCTTCTCCCAAGGATTAGCCGCTGTCAAGATTGAATCATTTTGGGGTTATATCAATCAAAAGGGTGATCAGGTAATTTCACCGGAATTTGATCAGGTCAAATCCTTTAGTGACGGATTAGCACCCATCCGCATGGGTAAACGATGGGGTTATATTCGCAATCTTTTTGAAAAATCCCAGTAATCCCAAATCTGGGTTAGCTATCCCCGTTATAACCTAGTCCTTGTCAAGCGGACTTTGTTTGTGTAGCAGCGATTTCAATCGCCTTGGCAAAATGGGGTAATAAAGGCGGATTTGGTCTAACCCACCGGCGTGCGCCATTTCCCCAGCCTGTACTATTTCCCCAGCGTGCGCCCAGAAAACCCCTCATCCTAAAAACCATCCCATTCTGCTTTTATTCTGCTGGTTTTAATATTTTTTGCGACAAAATGTCATTTAAGGGATTAACAAAAGAAAACTCTTGGTGAAAAGGGTTTCTATGACTAGCTTTAACAGGCATATCTTGGCGACAGCGAGAACAAAACCAATAAACACGCTTATCACGAATGTGAGCCAATAACTGAGCAGAACAACAAGGACAGTTATTCATTAGAACTCCTCCGTTGTGGGAAACCCCCTGTCTTCAGACCGGGGAGGAACGCGCGGTAGCGGTTTTAACCGCATACCCCTTTCGGGGTGGAGGGGTATGGTTGCCCCTCCTGTGAGGTATGGTTGCCTCAATCTCCTTTCGGGTAAAGTTAGCTTCGCCAATGTTATCGGTCGGTAACTATCCAAAAAGCACTGTTTCAGTGACCTTAAAACTGTTTAACTTTTCGGTTCTAGAGCAGTAGACTAGCTACGCAT
>NZ_JAVKEW010000090.1:0-28026 GCF_040226375.1 Coleofasciculus sp. G2-EDA-02
TCGACTATTTGAATCAGTAGAAGAACTAGAAAAATTGCTACATAAATTATTAAATGAAGGAGAGCTTATAATTAAATGGAATAGAAAAATCAAAAACAAAGGCAATGCTGTTTATCCGGTTTAGCTGCGTAGCAGCTTACCAATCACGCCAACGCGATCCGTCGGTTTAATGTCAAACTGGACTATGGGGTTAAATACGGTAATCCCGCCGCAAAAGAGGGGACCTGCAGTAGCGGGATTAACTGCATCGGGTAGGGGAATCACCCAACGATGATCCGCGCGAACCTTATCCGCGAATCCACCATGACGACTGACAATTGTACCTTGTGCGTTCGAGCAGAGGTTGTGATTCCCTGACATACACCATTCGCACGTCATGCAGGAACTCGAAAACCAGCCTAATCCAACTCGTTGTCCTACCTTTAGCGTGGTGACGTTATCGCCCAATGCAGCAATTGTACCAACAACCTCATGACCTGGAACAAAGGGATATTCAGTTATTCCCCACTCATTGTCCAGCATACTCAGGTCACTGTGACAAATCCCACAATACTCGACATTAATCTCTACGTCTTCATCGCCGAGACTACCCGGATCGTACTCGAAGGGTTGGAGTTTTCCTCCAGGTTCATGAGCGGCATAAGCTTTGATCATGGTGAAATCTGTAATAGTTACTGTTGATCATTTTACGCCTGACGGTTGTGTTCCAGGTTACGGATGTAGGGATTTCAATCGGTCAAGATATACTAGACGGATAAGTTGAGTATTTCCCTGGTGATGTCTCTTCCCTTTATCCCTAAGTCGAATGTCACGCTCCTGGTATGCTGGTGGGCAATGCCCACCCTACGGTATATCAAAGGTTTCGGCGATTCCCTAATGCACGCTTTTCACTGCCATTAATCCCTAAGTCCCCTTCAGAGTAATGGAACAGGACGTTTTCCGCGAACTTGCTAACACGCTGCGCTCGGCGATTGGGTTGCTGGATGGGGAACAAAATGCCCAACTCCGCCAAGACGCGATCGCACTGTGTGATTATCTGGAGAATCCGATTTTCCGTATCGCTGTTTTTGGTCCGTTTAATTACGGGAAATCTACCTTACTCAACGCCTTACTGGGGAAACGTACCCTACCCATCGACTTAATCCCCACCACAGGCGCAGCGATTCATATCCGTTACGGGAAGGAGTTACACACGCGCATTACCCTCAGCAATGGTCAACAAATTAGTGAAAATGGTACGGTTCTTCTGAAACAGTTTGCCATTTTAGATGACCAACGGCGGATGCGGGAGGATGTGACCAATGTTGAGGTATTTTGTCCCCATCCTTTCCTGAAAACGGGGGTAGAATTGCTGGATTTACCGGGAACAGATGACCGGGAAGCCCAGGAATCCTTAGTTCGTGACCAACTGCTCACCGCTGATTTAATTGTACAGGTGCTTGATGGTCGTAAATTGATGACGTTAGGGGAACGAGAACACCTGCGAGATTGGTTATTAGATCGGGGAATTAATACAGTTATTTTTGTGGTTAATTTCCTAAATTTATTAGAACCAGACGAGCAAAAACAAGTGTATAATCGGCTGCTTTTTGTGGCGGAAAGTTTCCGATCGCAACTGCCGAATAATATCAGTAATATCTATCGCGTCGATGCTCTCCCCGCCTTACGCTATCGCCTCAAAGGGGATACCGCCGCCGCCCAAACCACGGGCTTAGATATGCTGGAATCGGCGCTGCAAAGCATTGTCGCCACTCGCCATGAGAGCCTCGCCATCCGCTTTCCCCGTGTGGAAGCGATCGCGTCTCAAATCCAACAGGCTGCAACTGTCAAAGTGCAAGCCATTTCCGCTGAAATTACAGTGGCTCAACAAAAGCATCAAAGTAAAATAGAGATTAAAGAAAAAGCACAAAACCTAATTCAAAAAGGATTCGCCGCCAGTGTTTCTGATTTCCAAGGATGGCTGTATTTACCCAAACTTTTAGAACGCTATCAATCGGAATTGGTTTCAGCGCTACAAAAGGGTACGTTTAATCTGTGGGAACAAGGCGGTTTTAAAGAGGCGATTCAGGAGCATCAACAGGGAATTGTTAAATGGGTACATCAAGCGGGTGAATTTTTTGATCGCCAACCCCCGACTGATCTGACAATTTCCTTTCCTAAACCCCCAGAAGTCCAACTTCCGGAACCCCCACCCCAAGCTAAGGGAACTAAGGGCGTTACTCCAGTTGCGATCGCGACGGGATTGGGTTGGGTATTTGGGGGACCTGTTGGCGCGGCGGTGGCGGGTGGGGCGACGTATTTGTTGAATAAAAATTCCGGGGATTCTGCACCGCCAAAATCTGCGACGTCATACATAGAACAAGTGACTCAAGCTTACACCAATGCGGCGACAGAGTACCTCACTTGTTTTAGCCGGGAGGCGGTTTCTGCATTGGAAGCCTATGAGAAATTGGCGGAAACTGTGATTAATGTTAATCTGACGAATGAACCGTTAAAGCTGACAATTCAGCATCATCAGTTACAGTTATTGCAAAATGTTTTAGAGAATTTGGAGCAAGAATTGGAGCGGGTGAGGTTAAATTTAGCTGGATAGTCGCCCTGAACTCAAATACTGGCTCATACCAAATCCGGGTTAACTACCTCCTTTATGGGTGCTGAACTCTCCTGTACGGAGGTTAAGCACCCTTGTAGAGACGTTGCATGCAACGTCTCTACATAAATGATGTTTCCTAACAGCTATGGCGGTTGCTATACAAGTAAATTTTACGTTAAACATTGCCCTGAATTCACAAATTGACAATGGATAATGAACAATGGATAATGACCTCTTCTTTTAAGAAGAGGATTGAAATTCAGGAAAATTTTTTTTAATTTCTTCGTAAACGAAGAGGTCTTAGACCCAATTAATCAATTGTCAATTATCAATTATTAATTATCCATTGATAACGAGAAACCCGGTTTCTGGGAATACTTTATCAGTGTTCTAGTCGTCTTAGTATTCACCGGACATGATATAACCAATTAATCATCGCGTCTGGCAAAGGAATTTTAGTGCGAGTGTTCGTATCAATACAAACATGGCGAGTTAAGGCATCTGCCAGGTGCGGTTGCGGTGAAGCAGCATCAACAACGTGATACTTAATTTCAAACTTGCTATCACTTAACCGTTGAGGTATCCCCTCAATCAGCAGCCTGTCTCCACAAAACATGGGCTGAAAAAAGTCTACACTACTGTGGATAATTGGCACAGCCACAGCGGCGCGGCTAAAAAATGTCTTGAGATTAATACCCGCCTTGGCTAGAGAGTCTTCATAGGCTTCGTGACACATTACCAAAACATTGGCAAAGTAAACGACACCAGCAGCATCGGTATCTTGAAAGCGGACAGTGCGGTTATAGGTAAAGGACATAGTAGTTCATTTAGAATGCCCCAATGGAGGTTGACTTGGACGCCGTCGCTTTTTTTCTCGCCGTTGTTTCCAGTCCCTAATCGCAACCGCTGTTTTGGCGGATGGAGTGCGATAACCCTTGTGACTACTTCCATCTTGATTGGCTGATTTGTCAGTTGTCGGTTGGGGTTGTCTGACTAAATACTGCGCCAGATCATCATAAGGTGATTTAAAATTAAGGTCTTGCAGAATCGGCTTAACGGAATGATAGCGATTCATCAAGGATACATCCGTCATTTTCCGCAGCACTTGAGTAAAAGGCTGACTGACATGCACCAAGCGTTCCCAGTATAAAGTACCCGTTTGGCGATCGCTCTCCAAATCTAGAGGCGCTTTTCCTGTTAGCAGGTAAAGACAGGTCATCCCTAGGGCGTAGATATCACTAGCAAATACCGGTCGCAGAGAAAACTGTTCCGGTGGGGCAAACCCGACGGTGCCGATAAAATGAGTTGAGGCGAGTTTCAGGCTACTGTCGAGAGCTTGAACCAACTTCTCCTTAACCGCGCCGAAGTCAATCAACACCAGTCTACCATCGTCTTCACAACGGATAATGTTTTGCGGCTTGATATCTCGGTGAATAACGTTATTTCGGTGAATGTAGTCGAGTAGGGGTAGCATTTCCGCCAAAAACTGTCTGGCGGCTACCTCAGATAAACATCCGCTGCGCCTGACTAGCCGCGCTAAGGTTGAACCACGGACGTATTCCTGAACTAAAAAAAATTCTCCCCCAGTCTCGAAGTAATTGAGTAACATGGGGATCTGAGAGTGGCTACCCAGTTTGCCGAGAATTTTTGCCTCTCTCTCAAAACGCTGGCAAGCATTCTCCAAGGCTTTTGGGTCATCAACTTTGGGGCAAAGTTGCTTAATCACGCACAGCGGTTGACCCGGTAACTCAGCATCTTTGGCGAGAAAGGTCACGCCAAACCCACCGCGCCCCAACATTCGCAAGATCTTGTAGCGATCGCAAAATCGTTCATTTTGACCGCAAAGCTGACCAAGTTGGGTTTGCTGTAGAATTTCCGAGTGGAAGGAAGACAGGTTTCCCGGCACAAAATTCATTTTTCCAGAATCAGATGATACAAGCTCTCCAGCCTATTTCTTAGTGTAGGCAAAGATCTTATATTTTTTCAAATTTACACGACGCCTCAGTAAGTGGCACAATAGATATTTCCTATTCATGAATTCATGTAGGCGACCGAAGCGATTAACTTCGACAAAAATAAACTGCCGATCGGTAATAATAGAGCAGACGTGCAACAATGACTATGCATCCAAAACTACAAAAAGCCTTTGAATACCGTCGAGTTCTCAAAGTTATTAGTGGCTTGAATAACTTTGACTCTCAGCGGGTAAGTGCCACCGTTAAGGCGGCTGATCGTGGTGGTGCGACGTTTGTCGATATCGCCGCTGATCCTGATTTGATTCACCTGGTCAAAGGATTGACAAATATACCTATTTGTGTGTCAGCCGTTGAACCCCATCGATTTGTCAGTGCGGTGGAAGCTGGGGCGGATTTAATTGAAATCGGTAATTTCGATAGCTTCTACGCTCAAGGACGGCGGTTCGAGGCGCAAGAGGTTTTAGCCTTGACCAAACAGACGCGATCGCTCTTGCCTGATATTACCCTATCCGTTACCGTTCCTCACATTCTGACTTTAGATCGGCAAGTGGAATTGGCACAAGAACTGGTGGAAGCCGGGGCAGATATTATCCAAACTGAAGGCGGTACTAGCAGTCAGCCTCGTTCTGCTGGAACATTGGGCTTGATTGAAAAAGCCGCCCCCACCTTAGCGGCTGCATCAGAAATTTCTCGGGCGGTATCCGTTCCCGTACTCTGTGCCTCTGGCTTATCCAGTGTCACCGTACCTATGGCAATTGCCGCAGGTGCCGCCGGCGTTGGCGTTGGTTCGGCAGTGAATCAGTTAGACAATGAAGTGGCGATGGTTGCGGCTGTCCGCAGTTTGGTGGAAGCTTTGGCAACAGTTAACCTGACACGAGTGGGCGTTTAATACCAAGTTGCGTTCTATCATGTCATTCTGAGCGAAGCGTGACGCGAAGCGATAGCGAGGAACGAGCGTCAGAATCTGGGCAGATGCTTCGCGTCACGGAGCCTGCCCTCGAACGAAGTGAAGGGTTTCACTGCGTTTTGCTCAGCATGACAGATTCTACCTTAGACTGCAACTTGGTATAAGTCCATTTCCATTGGGTAAGTCTATTAGCCATTAATGAAGAAGGGCGCACGGAGCGTGCGCCCCTACCCATGATCAATGGATAATTAATAATTGATAATTGACCATTGATTAATTGGGTCTAAGACCTCTTCGTTTACGAAGAAATTAAAAAAGATTTTCCTTAATTTCAATCCTCTTCTTTTAAGGAGACTTCATTATCCATTGTTCATTATCCATTGTCAATTTGTGAATTTCCTGCCAACTCGCTAAGATAGCGTAACTGATTGTCAAAAATTTTGCTCTTCAGTGACACATTAGAACGCAACTTGGTATCAACAGTAAAATCTATTCCACTATTTTAGCTGTATCACGCCGCCATCGTGGGTTAAGCGGGTAATTTATTTTAATTGTATGTCTGCCGTAACCCACTGATAACCATACTTGGTTTGAGAAATCCTCAATTTTCCTCAACTTCTTTATCAACTGAGAAAATATAGTAGGAGTTGAAAGGCATCAATCAAAAATCGGGTTCTATTGAACTGAGGCATCTCACCAGTTTCACAGATGTGTACAACCTGTGAGTCTGTGAATCTTGCTACACAGAACCTTGATGTGTATACGTTGACTGCTTCAATGAGTCGTTAATAGAGTCCCATTTAAATTCTGTGAATAAATGTTACAAAACAAGCTTCTCTGCGTAAAATGAAGAACTGAAACCTGAGAGATCAATAGAATCTCAAAATCACGGATGCTGCAAATGTGCATAGGTAATCAGCCTTGAGAAATATAGCGGATTAAGCACTGATAAAGCCGCACTCCTGCGGCGACGGGAGTGCCCACAAAAAAACAGGAGCTAAATTTGACTCCCAAGCGTAGTTTATTTCCAACTTCTGATCTGAGCGTAATGGCAAACTCAATCAATCTCAACATTTCTGTTGAATTAATCCTCAATCCCCAGACTCAACTGGTTACAGTTAACGCTCCATATCCCATCATTTCAGTTAAGTGGGAGCGGGCAGTTTAGCAAGCTGTGATTAACACGGCTGTGATCCTAACTATTGTAGAGCGAGCTTACGGCATCTTGCCTACCGCCATGTTTGATACGTGGGCGTAATTTTTTCCAGCTCATTCTTCCAATTGATTGAAGTGAGAGATTAATCTCGCATAATCATTTTACCAATTTAGGAGGCAATAACGAAGTGCTTAATAACGTTTCAGAAAAAAAGATGCATACCGTCAGATTAGTGCTGTTAATCGGTTGGCTGGTATTAATTTTCTCTCTCTTTTATGACCCCATTTCCCATCACCTAACTGATCCCAATAACCTCCTCAGTCCTTTTCGCGAGCCGAACAATTGCGTATTAGTGCAAGGAAAATGTCTGGAACAAGCCGCATATCCCATGGGGACACGCATTTTCTGGGGTATGATTGTTCCCAGTGCGATTATGATTCTCTTGGTTTTCGGTCATGACACCTGGCGGCGTATTTGTCCGCTCTACTTTCTGTCTCAAATTCCCCGGGCTTTGGGATTAAATCCCAGACTTAATATTCGCAAAAATCTCTGGCTGGCACAAAACCACCTCTATCTACAATTTGCGCTTCTGTTTATCGGTTTGAACTGCCGAATTCTATTTATTAATTCCACTCGCACAGTTTTAGGGCTGTTTTTAATCCTAACTATTCTCTGTGCAATTACAGTGGTTTTTTTGTATGGAGGACGGAGTTGGTGCCATTATGTCTGTCCCTTTGGCATCGTGCAAACTGTTTTCACGGGTCCACGGGGATTATTAAGCTCACCAGCGTATACAGCAGAACGTCGTAGTATTCCCCAATCTGAGTGCCGCACGTTTGATAAGACAAAAGGCAAAGAAAAAAGTGCCTGTATCGGCTGCAAGTCTACTTGTATTGATAAAGATGCCGAGAAATCGTACTGGCACTATCTCAGCCATCCGGGGCGAAAACTCGTGCAATACGGTTATTTGGGCTTAGTGATTGGGTACTTCATTTATTACGGATTATATGCGGGTAATTTCGATTATTACTTTTCTGGAGATTGGGCACATGAACCGAATCAATTAGCCACGCTTTGGCAACCGGGTTTTTATCTGTTCAATCATCCAATTCCTATTCCTAAACTGGTAGCTTGTCCTTTAACGCTGGGGGTTTGTGTGGTGATGAGTTGTCTGATTTGTACGAAATTAGAAAAGGCATACCGCGCTTCTCTAAGACGGCGTAACTCCAGTATCAGCCGGGAACAGGTTCTGCACCGAGTCTTTTCGATTTGTACCTTTTTGGCGTTTAACATTTTCTTTGTCTATGGGGGACGTCCAGAAATTCTCAGCTTACCCGTCTCGGTACAATTTCTATTTGATGGGTTTGTTGCTGTGGTGAGTAGTCTGTGGCTTTACCGCACTTGGAATCGCAGCGCCGAGCAGTATAACCGGGAAAGTCTCACCCATAGTTTCCGCCGTCAATTGCAAAAGATTCCGGTAGATTTTTCTCAGGTTTTGGAGGGGCGTTCTCTGGATCAATTAAAAGTTGATGAACTCTATGTTCTGGCAAAAGTTCTGCCTAATTTTAGCCAACAGTACCGCTTTTTCCTTTACAAAGGAGTCTTGCAGGATGGATTAGAAGAGGGGCGTTTCCAGTCGTCCCAAAGTCTAGAGCCACTCCAAGCCATTCGCCATCAACTGGGATTAAGCGATGAGGATCATTATAGGGTTTTGACTGAGCTGGGTGGTGAGCATTCTCATCTTTTATATCCTCATCAACCAACTGAATTTGTTTCCCTACAGCAAAGTTAAGCCAAAACTTTGTAGAGACGTTCCATGGAACGTCTCTACTATTTTGATAGCTATGATTCATAATTCATAATTCGCTGAAAATATTGCCGATATAACTGACAATGAGGAATGACGCGATCGCTCGACGGTTTCCAGGGCTTTTTCCAGTTGTCCAGCATTGATACAAACTTGCACCATATTGTGATAGATATGAAAGGCTTCTGCCGAAATGCCCTTACTTATTCACCTCAATTCCCCATAATCCTCCATTCTCTTGCTTTCAGTTCCGCTAATTTCTCCAACAAACTTTCGGCTAAATCAAATAACTTAAACTCATCCTCTTCATCACCCGAATCGCGGGTTATCTCTCCAACTGTAACCCCACCTGCCAAAATCATGGTCGCTTCATGGAGCCTATCCGATTCGTCCGGAATACTCAAACAGTCTCCCAAGCGGGCAATAATTTGAGCTAATCCCTCAGTTTCCATTTGCTGCTGTACTCGCATCGCTAAGGGATGATCACTTTCTCGCGCCCAAACTGCGGCGGGATAATCACTCGCCAAAAAAGCACTCATAAATTCGACAACTGAGGGTTCAATAAATGTCTGTTCTGATGCTAAGGTGACAGAACTCTCTACCGTTACTTCATCATCATCCCACCTGTCTAGCCAATTTTCCTCTATATCCTCAATATACAAATTCACAAAATCAAGTCCATGCGTCAGCCAATCCTGCTGCATTTTCCGGGATTTTTCCAGCGCTTCCGAAAACGCGCCTAAGTCATCATGACTGTAATTTTGTTGTTTGGTGACCATAACTTAGATAGGAAATTCCGTTTGGGCTAAAAAATTTCGGTCGTCATGACTAATCTTCTCAGTTAGGGAAATTTCAGATAACGTCCCAAGGGAAGAAAGTCACTGTTATGAAGTGTTATTGTTACTAACTGCGCCAAAAAATCGGGTTTTCCAGGGTTATAACTTAGGAAAAGCCCTCTATCGATTACCCACATCTGGAGAGTATTTTGCCAATTTTCATATTTTTTTTGAGAATAGTCATTACTCACGCTAGTCACCTGTAGGCACAGGGGCTTTCTTTGACGATAACTAACAATCAAATCTGTTGCCATAGAAAAATCTGCGATATAGCATCGCCAAACTGTACCCCCTCGGCTGACAATTGTCTGAGCTATAGATTTAAGGATATCATCGTCTGCTTGAGTCAACTCACTTGACATCAACTTTTGTTTCCAAATGTAAAATTTTGGATCATTGGTATTTAGCCATTTGGGGAAAAGATAATGATACCAATATCGTTCCGTTGGCGTCATTTGCTCAAAGGCAGATTCCTGTAACTCTGGAGAGGATAAGGCTTTAAGCTTAAGCCAAACGTTAGCATCTCGAATCACCTCTAACAAAAACGCCATGACAAATTTTTTGGCAGTAAGCGAACCTGGCTTGATGTCTTTCACCCAGCGGTTAATCTCATCTAACCGTTTCGCTAAACAGGGTTCTATCGATGATGCCTCTTTCATTAGGGATTTGAGTTGAGCTTTGATTTCTAGGGAATGCACATGATTGCTCTAGTCGTCTGCAACGGGATGATGGTTGAATTTATTATATCTCACTTAGTCCCAAATTTATACTGGATTAGCCATTGATTAAATTAACCTAGAGAAACCCTGCATTGAACAAAAATTGTACTTAGAGTCAGGGCGGGTTTATTCACTTGGTAAGATATCGCCGCAGCTAAGAGTAAAACCCGCCCCTACAAATCAACCTTTTGATTGAAGGGTTTGATGCAAGCGTTGATGGCGTATTTTGCAGCGATGTAGTCGCTAAGGAATCACGCCCCGTACAAATACTCATGAGAAAGTTCGTCTCTAAGTATAGTATCACCTGAAATTTCTACCTCACGTTTGGTGCTACCCTCGTCTAGTCGCTGTAATAAACCAATCGCTGCTAATTCTTCTGATGCAGGCGGTGTTTCTAACTTCCAGTGGAAGGCTAAGTCGTCCAGCCATGCTAAAAGTAATATTTCTAAGTAACCTCCAGTTATCTGTTGATGCCGATAGTCACGCTTATAGCTATCAAAGTCCCTGATATATGGTTTTACCACATCAGTGGTCTTTATGGAACAGATAGCCTCTGACCAATTGACGCCATCCCTGTTTGTCTAAGGCAATTACATCAGCAGAGATTTGATGACGAAATATCGGATTGGCGGTTTCCATAGGGTTGATGGATGATGGGTGATTGGTTATAGTTTAACAACAATGGGTTGACAATCTAATCCCTTGGCTGCTGTTGATTTTTCTTCACACTCAATCGGGTTCGGCTGAAATAACAGTTTCAAATTGCTAGTATCTTCAGGAACTTCAAACACAAGTTGTCCCTGTCGTTGATCGCCGGGACTAATTTCACCCGTCGGCGTTTCAATATCCTCCAATGCACTAGCTAAAAGCGCCACTTCGTAGGTATTATTGTTGCCATCGATAACGTCAAAGGAAACGACGGAAAATGTTTGTGATTGTTGTCCTTGATTGACAATTGTGGTATCGACTACCACCCACTGATTTCCTTTATTGGGTTGAATCACGCCTTTTCCGGGATGCACCTTGGTGCTGTTAACAGTAAATTGGAGATTGAGATTGTTTTGGCTGATGGAAATGACTTCACCTACCGAATGGGTTGGTGCTGAAATGGGCTTGGTTGCAGGAGATACAGTCGTTTCCCCAGACCTGCGATCGCGACGTTCAATCGTCTCAGGGTTTTGTTCTGACTGAGAACATCCTAGGGTGATGGTTAGGAGGGTAATCGACGCGATCGCACCGATTTTTATTCTATTTTTTTTATCCATACTTAGCCATCGTTGTCAATGTTTAAAGTTCTAGAATTTACTGTTCCCTGTTCCCTGTTCCCTATTTCCTGTTGCCTTAACTTCCCAACATCTGCAACTTATACAAAGCCGCATACAAACCATCCTGTTGCAACAGTTGTTCATGAGAACCGGCTTCTACCAACTCACCCCGCTTAAGCACCAAAATTCGGTCTACATTGCGAATAGTTGACAGACGGTGGGCAATAATAATTGCCGTGCGTTTTTCCAATAAATGATCAAGGGCTTGTTGAATTAACGCTTCGGTTCCCACATCTAAACTCGCCGTCGCTTCATCTAATACCAAAATTTGGGGATTACGAATCGCCGCCCGGGCAAATGCCAATAACTGCTTTTGACCCCCAGAAAGATTGGTTCCCCTCTCCCGGAGTTGGGTATCATAGCCTTGAGGAAGTTGTTCGATAAATTGAGCAACATTTGTAGCTTCCGCCGCCGCTTTCACTTGTTCAATCGAGTAGTCTTCTCCCAAGGTAATATTACTTTTAACATCCCCAGCAAACAAAAACCCCTCTTGCAAAATAACCGCCATCTGACGCCGTAATTCAGATTGCGGCAAATCCCGAATATCAATCCCATCTACTAAAATGCGTCCCTTTGTGGCTTCATAGAGGCGACACAGCAAACGAATAATCGAACTCTTTCCCGCACCCGTGGGACCAACTAACGCCACTTTTTGTCCGGGGCGAATGGTAAAATCTAAGTCTTTAAGAACATAGTCATCCTCTTTATAAGCAAACCAGACATGTTCAAAGCGAATTTCACCTTGATGCGCTGTTACTTCTCCCTTACCATTTGTCCTCGGTTGTTCTGAAATTAACGCCGAATGCGCTAACTCTGGATCACGAATTTCAATCGGCTCATGCATAATATCACTTACCCGTTCAAGTGCCGTGAATCCAGCTTGGAACATGGTAAACTTGTCAGCAAACTGACGCAAAGGATTAAATAGACGCTGCGCGTAAAGAATAAAGGCAGATAAGACACCAAAACTGAGATTATCTTGCAGGATTAACCAACCTCCTAACCATAATACAGCCGCGATCGCAACTAAGGAAATCCACTCTAATGTGGCGGATACAGCGGAATCATGAAAAATGGTTTTATCAACTTCCGCGACATAGCGCTGGTTCACCGCCCGAAACATCTCAGCATTCACTTGTTCCCGACGAAATAGCTGGACAATATTAATCCCAGCGATATTTTCTTGCAGCATTGAGTTGAGTGTGGAGAGTTCTTCTCTGGCTGTATAATTAGCTTTCCGATATTGCTGCTGAAAATAGACAATCAACCCGGTAACCGGAAACAGCATTAATATCAGAATGAGCGCCAGTTGCCATTGCAGGGAAAACATAAAAATGGCAATAACCAGCATTGAGAAGAGGTCATTAAGAATACCAATTGCACCACTAGAAAAGACTAATCCTAATGCTTCCACATCACTGGTGATGCGAGTAATTAGTTTTCCCACAGGGGTGCGGTCAAAAAATCGCACCGCCAGGGAGGTAATATGGTCAAATAAATCATTGCGAATCCCGGCGGTAATTTGCTGACCCAAGTTTTCTTCCAGAAATTTCTGAAAAATGCTACAGATTAATCGGATAATGATACTCAGTAACAAGAAAATCGCTAAGATATTGATACCTTCTGATAAGGAACGATTCTCAAGAAACCACCATGTTTCTTCTTGACGAATTAAAGAAACAGCTTGCCCAATAATTAAGGGTTGAATAGCACCCAGAATAGATACGGGAACGAGTAAAATAATCGCTGTGATCAGTAGGCGTTTTTTTGTGAGTGCATAAGGAACCAACCTCAGGAAAAGTCGCCAATCGGTTTCTCCTCGTCGGTTAGCACCTCTAGATGAAGTGCGATCGCCTCGTGTTGATGATGATACCTTAGTCATATTAAACCCTGGTTTGAAGAAGTGATAAATTCCTAGGGGAGAAGCATTGCGGATTGTTCGGGTCTACCGTTAAATTTTCGTCGCGAATGCTTTCACATGATATTATTCTGTTTCCACAATTGGAAATCGCTCTCCCGATAGATACGCCTGAAAATGCTTTTGAAAATACGTCCAAGATGTCATATCAGCATCCTCATCTAATGGCGGCTGAGGAGCATTTTTATAGACAGGAACGCGAGTATTAATTTCATTTTGGAGTAATTCGGGTAATTCCGTAAAATCATTCACTTTAACCCCTCGACCACTATAGATAAGCTGTCCACGTTGATCACCCATTTTCATGTTGTAGAGACGTTCCGCCGGAGGAGTCTCTACCATAAGATGTGTCCTAACCGCTATGGCGGTTGCTATAATTGTTCAAGGTGTGGGTATGGAGAACCCTCTTGATCTAGCATACAGGTTAACCTATCTGGGCAGATTCTGGACGAGTTAAACCGCCTTGGGTTTCAACCCAAAGAACCCAAGATCAAGTCGTCTAAAGACGAGTGCATAAAAGTTTTAGTCCATTTTAATGGACTTTAGCTATAAGCCAAGAACATGAGTTCTTGGCGGGTGTCGGGGTTTACTGATAAAGGTGAAAGTGAATGGAAATGGAGTATTCAGCACAAACAGATAGTTAGATAAATTTTCATGGGTCTGATTATTCGTGAATTCTGCCATCGGGTAAAATAGTCCCCGATAAAATAGCTCCCGTTAATTTAACGAGCAATCGGTCGGCTGTCCCCACTTTAGCGCCCCGCAAATCTGCACCACTTAAATCTGCACCACTTAAATCCGCACCAATTAAATTAGCATCTCGTAAATTTGCCTGAACTAAACAGGCTTGAAATAAGTTAGCGCGAAAAAGATTGGCTCCTTCTAAATTTGCACCACTGAAATTTACATTATGTAAAAAAGCATCCGTCAGGTTAGCCTGACTGAGATTGGCATTACTAAGATTGCGTCCAGATAAATCTTTTTCTTTGAGATCAACTCCCTGAAAATTAGCACCACTGAGATCGGGCTGTGATCGCGGGCGCTGGGATTGCGATCGCGTTCTGGGTTGGTAGTCATTCCTAGCTGGGGAGGGTGGTTGCTTCGGTTCTGTTGATTGAGAGTAACTCCTAGATGAGGAGGGTGGTTGCTTCGGTTCCCTCGATGGAGAGTAACGCCGCGATTGAGTCGGTTCTTGTCGGGGCGATCGCGCACGGTAATAAGAGGTATTTGCCGCAGGCTTGCGTGGCGGTGAGGATGGGGGTTTGGGCGTTTTGGGTTTGTGCGATCGCAGTTCGTCTCGCGCTTGGTTTATTTCTTTGAGTTTGTCCTCAGCTTTCTGGCGCAAGCGCTGATTCTCCTCCGGTACCCGATCCGGATGCCAAATAAATGCCAAGTCTTTGTAGGCTTGGTTCACTTCTTCTAGGGAGGCTCCGGGTTCTAGTCCCAGTATTCTGTAGTAGTGGTCTAAATTGTTAGATGACATTGCCGTTTAGCGCCTGTTGAGCCGTTAGCACAAGGTTGGAGAACAGATTCAGAGTGAATGCGATCGCTCCTTCTATATTCTGTCGGGTCATACTGAGATCTTGCACCAGTTGTCATAGGCTTTGTTTAGGCTGGGTTAGCAGGTGTGTTCCGATTCGCTCTCCTCACAATGACGGCGCGGCACACCTAAATTGATTGATTACCTTGTAGGGGCGCACGGATGGTGCGCCCACGGATGGTGCGCCCAGAAAACCAGTCAAATCTATTCCACCATTTTAGCTGTGCTACGCCACTACCATTTGGCTTGCCGTTTCTTCAATCAGCCGCGCTGCAATTTTTCCTGAACTCATCACCCCCGGTAATCCCGCCCCCGGATGCGTTCCCGCGCCCACAAAATAGAGATTAGAAATATCCTCACTCTGATTATGAGGACGAAACCACGCCGACTGCGTGAGAATCGGTTCCACGGAAAAGGCACTCCCTAAATAACTATTTAATGTATCGCGAAAATGCAACGTATCAATATAATGTTCTGTAACAATATGCTTGGATAAATCGGGTAAATAATGCTGTTCCAAATACTCAATAATCTTATCCCGATACGGTTTCGCCATCACCCTCCAGTCTGTTTGACTCCCCAAATGGGGAACAGGCGATAACACATACCAACAATCACACCCCGGTGGGGCTAAAGATGGATCAGTCGCCGTAGGATGATGTAAGTACAAGGCAAAATCTTCCGCAAGCTGTTGACGCCCAAATATATCCCGCATCAATTCCCGATACCGAGTCCCCATCAAGATTTCATGGTGTGCCATGTCGGGATACTGACAGTCTGTGCCAAAATACAGCACAAATAAGGACATAGAATAGCGCATCTTTTTAACGCGGCGGTCATTATATTTGCGGCGAAATTTCTGGGGAATTAAATTTAAGTAAGTAAACGCCACATCAGCATTACTTACCACCACGTCCGCCTTCAGCACCTCTCCCCCCTCTAATCTTACCCCTGTGGCTCGTTTCGTGGTTTCATCCACCACAATTTCCGTCACCGATTGATTTAGCAAAAATTGACCCCCAAGTTCCTGAAACAATTGCACCAGCGCCTGGACTAATGCGCCCGTTCCTCCCATAGGGAACCAAATCCCAAACGCCTGTTCTAACTTGTGAATCATGGCGTAGATAGCCGTACTCTGAAACGGATTTCCACCAATTAATAGGGGATGAAAACTAAAAACTTGCCGCAATCGTTCATCTTGAATGTACTGATTAACAAACCCAGCGACTGATTTATACGTCTGTAAACGAATCAAATCCGGAGCCACGTTTAGCATATCCGTAAAGCGACTAAACGACTGCTCCATTAACGGCAATCCTTTCTCAAATATGGCGTTTGCTGCTTTAGCAAAACGTTGATATCCGGCGACATCGGCTGGATTAAAATCCCGAATTTGTTCAATTAGGGCGTCGGTGTAATTATTGTAGTGAAAGACTGATCCATCAGGAAAGCGGACGTTATAAAAGGGTTCAAGGGGGACAAGTTTGACATAATCGGCAGTTTTTTTTCCACCTAGGGCAAATAACTCGTCGATTAAATGTGGCACGGTAATAATCGTTGGACCCCCATCAAAGGTAAACCCCTGCTGTTGGTAAACATACGCACGCCCCCCGGCGCGATCGCGCTTTTCCACAATCGTCACCCGATGACCCCCAGCACTTAACCAAATCGCCGCCGATAGACCCCCAAATCCGCTACCAATGACCACAATATCCATAATCTAGCTCTTTATAACTTTTCAGGAAGCAGGAGTTGTAGAGACGTGCCATGGCACGTCTGGGAGCAGGGGGAGATGAGTACATACAACAAATGACCAATGACAACGGACGAACCGCTCTATCATAGGTAAAGATGTAAAGAAATGTAAAATTATATGCCAGATAAAGTTATTGTGGTCGTCGGTGCCACAGGGGGTATTGGCTCGGCTGTAACCCACCAACTAGCAAAAGAGGGAGCAAATTTAGTCCTCGCCGCCAGACAGAGCGATCGCTTAGCCGCTTTAGTGTCCCAACTCCCCATGACTAATTTAGAGCAAGTCCTAAATGTACCAACCGATATCACCGATCCAGCCCAGGTGGAAACGCTTATGCACAAGGCGGTTGACAAGTTTGGTCAGATTGACGTACTCGTCAATGCGGCGGGGGCAGGAATTCTTAAACAGTACAACAAAATTACATCGGCTGACCTAGACGCGATGCTGGACTTAAATCTCAAAGGTAGCTTCTATACCTGTCAAGCCGCCGCCGAAGTGATGAAAAGTCAAAAATCCGGTCATATCTGTAATATCGTCGGCATTTTGGGCAAACATTCCATGGCAATGGCATCAGCGTACTGCGCCTCGAAGTTTGGCGTTGTCGGGTTTAGCAAATGTATGGCAGATGAATTAAAGCGTTTTGGGATTAAGTTTACACTCTTTTACTTTGGCGGTGTGGATTCACCCTTCTGGGATAATGTCAGCTTAAAAGTGGATCGCAAGAAGATGCTCACGCCGGAAACAGCCGCTAATGCCGTTCTGTTTGCCCTGAACGCTGAAGAGCAAGCAGTACCGATGGAAATCAACATTCAGCCGGAAAGCCATCTATTCTTTTAACGAGGGCGTGCTGAATTTAGGGCGGGGAGTGTCAAAACCAGGTAAGCTGCCGGATGGGATAAGCCATGAGAATCGATCACATTCACTTTTACGTTAAAGATGCGCTAGCCTCCCGCGCTTGGTTTGTCGAGCAGATGGGCTTTCAATCTGTGGCATCGGGGGCGAGTTGTCACACACGCACAACAGTGGTGAAGAGTGGGGCAATTTATTTTGTCCTGTCGTCTGCGATCGCGCCGAACAGTCCCGTTGCCCAGTTTCTGCACCAGCATCCTCCAGGTGTTGCTGATATTGCCTTTAACGTTTCCAACATGGAATATGTTATTGAACGACTGCTCAAACGCGGCGCTAAGGTCTTACAACCCCTTCAAATTCACAAATATGAGGATAGTTACATAAAATGGGGTAAAGTCGCCGCCTGGGGCGATATGACTCATACTCTGGTTGAACGCCATAGCTTTCATTCCATTCCCTACTTTCCTGTACAGGTAGACTGGCTGAGTTCAACACCCAACAATCAGACGCGCCAGGGCGGATCTGTACAAATTCAACAATCAACACTCAACAGTTCCCCAATTGAGGAGTTTACCCATATCGATCACGTTGTCCTGAATGTGGCGGCTGGGGATTTGGCGAAAGCGGTTCAGTGGTATCAGCAGGTGTTGGACTTCCAACCACAGCAGGTGTTTACTATCCAGACGGAAAAATCTGGCTTATGCTCTCAGGTTATGGTGCATCCGGTGACAGGGACACAATTGCCCATTAATGAACCGACATCAGCGAATTCTCAAATTCAGGAATTTCTGGATGTGAATGGAGGAGCCGGAGTCCAGCATATTGCCTTAGCTACGAGAGATATTGTAGGTGCGATCGCGCAACGACGCCGCCAAGGTATGTCCTTCATCAACGTTCCCCCCAGTTATTACAGGATAGTCCGCGATCGCCATCCGGGCTATAATTTCTCGATGGCGGAATGGGACGCGATCGCCCAGCAGCAAATTTTAGTGGATTGGCAAGCCAAATCCCCTCAAGCGTTGCTTCTGCAAACCTTTACCCAACCTATTTTCGCCGAACCCACCTTCTTCTTTGAGTTCATAGAACGGCGATGGGGGGCAAAAGGCTTTGGTGAGGGGAATTTCCGCGCTTTGTTTGAGGCGATAGAGAGGGAGCAGATGAAACGGGGTTGTTTGTCGATTGAAAAGAGTTGATCAGTATTTTTTTTAATCAGGAACAGGGAATGAGGAAATTGAGGACAAGGGAGTTGCTGAATCTCTACCTTGTCTTCTCCTATTCCCCCTTTCATCGCAGAAAGCTGCTAATCAGCCAGAACAAGACAAAGGTTACCAATGAGGCAAATTTCTCAATGGTCAAACCCATGTCCATAAGCAGTGACTCCAATGCTCCTCCCAGAACTGTTCCTAATGCTACACCGAACAGCAAACCAACTAGGGTCAGTAAGACAGCCCGACCAAATTGTTGTTCTTTGCGATTGAGGAAATAAATTGTACCGCCAAACCCCAAGGCGACAGCCAAGGTAAGAATTGACGCTTCCGGATAAAACAGAGTCAGACCACTCAATACCAAGAACACAACCGTTGGTGCAACAAGATCACTCCTCGTCGGGGTGTCTAAAAGTCGTTGTAGCCAAGCCGGAGAGGAATTGCCTGAGGGTGGGCTTAAACCCAAAGAAGTTTGTGGGACTTTTTCTCGTTCCGGAAAACGAATGCGTTCTGGAACCTTGATTTTTCCTTCTTGGCGCATTCTGAGGCGATCCATAATAATCGCATCATAAGCCGCCTCTACCGACTCTATGAGCTTAGGTTCGCCGCGATGCTGCTGCATCAAGCGCCCTTTAGCATCCTGAATTTCATCAAAGGAAGCATCTTCTGTGACCCCAAGTTTTTCGTAGGGATTTTGATCGCTCATTCAAAACCTCCGAGATATCCCTTTTTTTCACTGGTATATCGTGAAGTACCCCAACCTGCTTCGCTTTTGTTGGGGCTTCTAACGCCCTCACATTAGCTAAAACAGTGACGGTCTTATTCGTCTTCGAGATTTCCCGTCTCATCCGCCGATGCCACGTTGGGTACTTTCAAAAGCGCAGAAAGTCCAGAACTGAATCCGGTGATGGTCTTACAAGGGCGTCCACAGGCAGCCGCCCGTCTTCCACAGGCAGTAATTTTGTTTTGTCCCTTGGTCGCGGTTTTTAGTTGGAGTTCCCACCAATGTTTTTAGCTTATCAGCTAGGGTGAGGCTATCCATTCCCACCGTGAAGACAGATGGGGACTTCCGCCGATTTTGTTAAGACTCTACACTGGTTATTATGATAGACATCGATACTATTAACCGGGCTGCACCCAACAGGTAACAGTCTGGTTAGGTACCGAGCGTCATGCTAACTCCCTTGCAAGCTAGTGTAGCCTGTTCTTTGCAAACAAGTCCTCTGGACAGAAAAATTTGTTGGGTCCAGCCCAAGTGATGCCAGATCTGCCAAAAGCGGTTATGCTATTGGGCGGCTGCCCTATTTTCCCACTTGGGTAACGATGCCAAACGCTATTGGCATCCCTGAGTTCTCTGGCGATAATTGACTTAAAGGCTGACTACGCTATTGATGTCACAAAAATCTATACCCTGATTCCTGATCCAGTTACGCTAGAAGAGTATTGACTAAAATGCTCAAGACATCCTAGTGGTGAATAGGTGTGCATCTTATCTCAATCCCTGAAATTAGTTCTCCGTGGAAATTTATGACCATGGTCTCCGCCAAAATTCTTGTCGTGGACGACGACCCGGCAATCCGCAATTTAATCATTCGCTTTTTGAGCAAAAAGAACTATCAAATGGAGTCGGCGCAGGATGGTAAGACGGCTTTAGCCGCATTTAAACAATTCAACCCAGACTTAGTAATTCTGGATGTGAATTTGCCGGATACCCTTGGCTACAACCTTTGCCGGGACATGCAAAACATCAATGATGTTTTTGTTCTCTTTCTCACTAGTCGCGGTGAACCCGCTGACAAAAACCAAGGGTTCAAACAAGGTGGTGATGACTATCTCACCAAGCCCTTCGATTTAATGGAACTCGAAAATCGAGTGGGGGCGATTTTGAGACGTAAGCGAGAAATTACGCCGACCGACCAGCAGCGCCTCGTTTACAATCACTTGACAATTGATCCCACACGTCGGGAGGTGACCCTTCACGACCAACTCGTCCCTTTGACCGCTCTAGAGTTCGATTTGTTACATTTCTTAGCGTCTCATCCGGGTCAAGTCCTGCGCCGCTCTGAATTGATTCAGGAAGTGTGGGAATACGACTATGTTGGAGACCAACGAGTTGTTGACGTTCATATTGGGCAAATTCGCAAAAAGATCGAAATCGATGCGAGTGACCCAAAATTAATCCAAACGATTCGGGGAGTTGGGTACAAGTTTGAGGCACCCAACACTGAGCAAAATAATGGGCAACGGTCTTTATGAACAACTGACACCAAGCTCGCGCCATGGTGTCAGCTTTTGGCTTCATCAGGAATTACTTGATCATGGACTACCCACGATTAGCTCTTATAGCTACCTACCCTTCTCTCAGCAGCCGTCCGGATGCCCAAGACCGATAGAATTTTGAGCGCTTACCCATCTGATATTAGTCGCCGTATTCCTCCCTCTTTCAGGGTGAGTGCCACCGTTAGGACAAATGGTTGTCCTGACATTTTGTGGCATTTTAGGTAATGAAAAATGGACACCGCTAGGAAAACAGCAGTCAGTCAAGACTAACACTCCGTCTTCACGTTCAGCGAAAACGTTCAGTGAAAAAGTAATTGTTAGCCAGCTTGAGACGGAGTCGCGGCGTGATTATCGTTATCTGTTGAATCAGTTTCAGGGGTAGCTTTCTGCTGAGTTTCATACAGTGCTGGTGTTTTCGTCGCTTGTTCTAACTGTTGAGCCTCACGCTTAAATTCCGATTCAAATTCTCTAGATGCATCTTGAAAGCCGCGAATGGCTTTGCCTAGACTCCGACCAATCTCCGGCAACTTTTTCGGCCCGAATACTAATAGCGCCACAATCAAAATCAGCGCCATTTCCGGTAAACCAATCCCAAAAACATTCATTTCATAACCTCCTGATGTACCAAGACCTGTGTCTATTGTGTCTCAAATCTAAAGTCTAACGCTTCATAGATAACCCTCTCCCCACTGAAAAGTACAGAGGGAGAGGGTATCAATGGTTCATATCTGATTAGAGAAAAGTTTATAGCTATGAACCCTATAGCTTGTTTGGTGCTTCGCAAATACCATGTCGCTGGCTTGGAGGAGAAAGTTGGGGGAGAAAGAGTACAATCAACACCAACAGACCTATTGACCTAAGCTTTTCCAATCCACATTGATGTTCTCCAGCAACAGCGAGGAGTTGTATAACTGCAAGATAATTAGCAAGAAAACGAAGAATAAGAGCATGAACACCGCCATCAAAGGCGTTGTTCCCCAACCGGGAGCCACTTTACCATATTCAGAGTTCAGGGGTTTGAGAATATCTCCTAACCACGTCCGTTGTGCCATGGGTCACCTATGATTAATTTCGATCACGTTTTGTAATGTTCTGTAATATTATAGAGGAAGAAGACTAATCTATAGAGACCCACCATGGAACCTGCAATAGTTCTTAGCATTTCAGTCGCTGTAATTCTGATCGTCGTCACCGCCTTCTCAATCTACACAGCGTTTGGTCCGCCTTCGGCTCAATTGAGTGATCCCTTTGAAGACCACGAGGACTAAGCGTTGACAATCCTTGCTTGGGTTGCCCACTGAGAGTAGAAGATGGGGGCATTCTGGCTGGGCTTCGCCCTGCTGCGCTCACACAGGCAGTCATGGGTCAAGAATGCTAGACTTATAACTTGCGACTTTAGGATAAGAAACGGAATAAAAATCTATGCTGCATCGGCGTTACCAGTTGGATTACAGTCAAATTATGCACCGAGCAGAGGAGCTAGTCAACGCGGCTTCTAATCGCTACCGGATTACGGTGCAAGTGGCAAATCGGGCAAAGCGCCGTCGCTACGAAGATTTTGAAAATCTCGACGACCCAATGATGAAGCCTGTACTGCGGGCAATTATTGAGATGTCTGATGAACTGACTCAACCGGAAATTATCGGGGATTAAAGGCGGGCGCCGGGGAAGCTGGGGAAGCTGGGGGAGTAACTTTTATGGCGACAGCTATATCATCCCTGACTTTTCACGGGAAGTCTAAAAACCTGAGTCGGGGCGCGATTTACATCAGGTTGCAACCAAAAAGTTGTAGAGACGTTGCATGCAACGTCTCTACTAACGTTGCGCCACATACCGTGAAAGTCAGATATCATCCCTATTCACTATGATCCAACTGAAACACAAAGGTAAGGCGACACGCTTCGTTGTGCTGTTTACCCTTACCATGGTGATGAGTATTGGGTTGTGCTGGGGCAAAGTGGGAGTTAGGACTATCCCCCTTTTGTCAATTATAGGTTCCCAACCCGTCAACGCCCAATTAATTAGACCTGACGATACTTGGCGTCAAGTTTACGAGCGATTGCCCGATTTCCCACAAGAGAACCAGTATGTCAGTAATGAAACGGGTGAAGTCAATTTAGAGAGTACATTGGCAAGTCGTCTGATTCGTTATCACTTGTACGAGAAAAGACGTCTTCCTAATTACCGATTTGATTGGAAGCTGACGCTGGCAGACTATCTTGGGGCTAATGAGTCTATAAATGAATCTTTGTATCCTGGTAGTAACACGTTAAGGGAAAATCCGATGGCAGGCGATCGCGCGGCGATAGAAAAGCTGACTCGCCAGCAGCGAGAGGATTTGATTGAGGTTTTAGTTAGCATTTTTAATCCCAATCGCCCCGATACCCAAATTTCAATACCCAGCCAGCAGCCTTCGCCACCCTCCACTCCTACTCGCCCATCTAAGCCACGATTACCCCAACCTGGAGATGCTGATTTACTGAACATCAATTTTTGACATTGCCGTTTAGCACCTGTTGATCCGTTAGCGTCAGGTTGGGAAATAGAGGCGAGTGAATGCGATCGCTCCCTCTATAGTCTATTGGGTCATACCAACCTTTGACTAAGGTGAGGCTGGTGACTTTAGCCTCTAGGGGGGAACTTCAGTTTAAGGAATTGAATCGCCTTTTTTGTGTGAAGTAATTAGCGCAACGGCGCGTTACGCTACCCTACCCTTCGGGAACGCTGCGCGAACGGGAACGCTTCGCGAACGCTAACGCACCCTACCGTGACACAGATAAAATGGTGGAAAAAATCTTTTGAATCGGGCGCAAGCCTTGCGCCCCTACACGCCCCTACCGTTTCTTTTGCGTAATTCTAATCCATCCAATTAGGTGTGCCACGTCATTACACCCTTTTTTGTTGGTTAATGCAAAAAGTGACGTATACCTGTAAGTACCATCACTAAACCCAATTCATTCGCCGCCTGAATCGAATCTTTATCACGTAAACTTCCCCCAGGTTGTACGATCGCGTCTATTCCAGCATCAGCCGCTGTGCGTACTGAGTCATCAAAGGGGAAGAATCCATCACTGGCGAGAATACCCCCTTTCGCTTTGTCTCCAGCTTGTTCTAAGGCAATTTTCACCGCGCCTACCCGATTCATTTGACCGGCGCCAATTCCTAAGGTGGTGCGATCGCGAGTGACGACAATCGCATTAGATTTAACGTGTTTACACACCTTCCAGGCAAATAATAATTCCTCTAGTTGATCAGGAGTCGGTTGCTTTTCGGTGACAATTTGCCAGTCGTCGGGGGTATCTACTGCATCATCAGACGCTTGCACCAGCAATCCACCAGCAATAACTTTTACAGTTTGCTTGGGACCATTTTGTAACTCAGGTAGCAGTAAAACTCTTAACTTCGATTTTTTAGCCAGAATCTCTTTTGCGTCGGGTTCACACTCTGGCGCGACGACACATTCTAAGAAGGTTTGGGTTAACGCCCCGGCTGTAGACATATCAATCGGATGGTTCAATGCGACAATACCGCCAAAGGCAGAAACGGGATCAGCGTGTAATGCTTTTTCGTAAGCTTCAAACAGCGTACCTCCCAACGCCACACCACAGGGATTTGTATGCTTGAGGACGACGGCGGCGGGTAAATCCGTAAATTCAGTAATAATCCGCCGTGCGGCTTCTAAATCCACTAAGTTATTGTAACTGAGTTCTTTTCCTTGCAGCTTGGTTGCAGCTGTCCATCCAGTGGGAGTGGTTCCAGTTTGATACCAGGTTGCTGATTGATGAGGATTTTCCCCGTAGCGTAGGGATTGCAGTTGCTTTCCAGAGAGGACAAAATCTTGGGGGAGGGATGGTGCTTCCGGGGTTGCGTTGAGGTAAGAAGCGATCGCGCGATCATAATCACCTGTATGAGAAAATGCTTCTATCGCACAAGATTGGCGGAATTCTAGGGACGGTTGATGCTCATGCTGGCGTAATTGTTCTAGATAGGTTTCATACTGGCTAGGGTTACACAAAACCGTTAGATGGGCATAATTCTTTGCTGACGCCCGTAGCATCGCAGGTCCGCCAATATCGATATTCTCGATCGCCTCTGATAACGTTACATTGGGTTTCGCGATCGTCTCCTCAAAGGGATACAAATTCACTACCACCAAATCAATGGGTAGAATCTGATGGGCTGCCATTTGTTCCACATCTTCCGCCACATCGCGCCGTCCCAGAATACCACCATGAATCCGGGGATGCAGAGTTTTTACTCTACCTCCTAAAATTTCGGGAAATTCTGTATAGTCAGATACTTTAGTTACGGGTAAATCAGCCTCTTGCAGGGCTTTGGCGGTTCCCCCACTACTCATTAAGGCAAAGTCAAATTCTGTAACTAACTGACGGGCAAACTCAACCAGTCCGGTTTTATCGGATACACTCAGCAGGGCTAAACGTGCCATAACTTTTCTCGATCACAATCTTCTTTAGGATATCTGGGATTGGGGAAGTTTTGACCCTTCACTTCGTTTGGGGAACCTGGTTTGTCGGGGCGGGTTTCACTATTATCATTTGTTTCCCGCCCTGATGTTAATAAACCCGCCCTTTGCCGACTGCTCAATACGTTTGTACTGGGATGAGAATCTAAAAATATGGGTTGATAGAGACATAAATGCCGCTATCAACCTATACCCACCAGTCAGCTTAAGGCATCGGATGGAATAGCAAATCAGGGAAAAAGCGGTTAAATTCAATCAAAATTCCGGCGGTAATGGTTAACCAAACAGCAATTAACACCGGGGCTAAGGAAAGATACTTGAGAAAATACTGCATCAAACTTCTCCTGAACGTGATAGGTGATAGGTAAGTCAATCAATCGTGTAACTAGAGATTTTGGCCCCTATGATGTTAGTCCCCCGAAATGACGGAAAATTCTACACCATCAGATCCTATCTCCAGTTGCCAATTTCTAGATTAGCGAGGGGATACAGGAATCTCACCTTCTTTGGCATACAGTTTGCCAGAGAGGGCTTCTTGCAGGGCGGCTAGGGGCCAAACAAAACCAAAGAGCATTTTATTAATTGCCAAAGGCACGTCGATGATAATTTCTTTTTCTTCGGGATTCTTCTCGGCTTGAATCGCTTGTAAATAGGAGCGACCAACCCAACCAATCCAGCCAGCCATATACAAAAAGAGAATGCTAGGAATGGTAAAGTCGCCAGCCCGACTGAAGCGACCATCCGCAATCAAGTGGGGCAGTCCGTCATCACCGCAGAGGGCTTGAGAATAACGCTCAAAGCGTTTTTGCCCGGAATTGGGGTCATCGGTGGTCGCACGGGCGTTCTTCGCTCGTTGCTGAAATGCGGGTGATTCACTACAGGGTGTGAGATGGTCAAAATCAGCCAAGGCTGGAGTGACAAAGCTAAACCAGAGGGTAACGGCGAAAAGTAGAGCCAACAATCGTCGCATAGAATTGTTTCCTTTTGTTACAAAATCAAAAGTTTTATGTACAAAACACAAAAAGGATTTGTACACTCCAGCAATATTACTCTGACAGGTTGAACAGAGTAAAGTTAAGTTAATTAAAATGTAAATTGAGTTTTTCATTCAGGTGAGGAGCAATGGCTTGTGTTTTAGCCATAGAAACCAGTTGTGACGAAACTGCCGTGGCGGTGGTGGAGGATCGCACCTGTTGTAGTAATGTTGTGGCATCTCAGATTCCGGTGCATCAACCTTATGGTGGGATTGTGCCGGAAGTGGCGTCGCGATCGCATCTGGAAATGATCAATACCGCGATCGCCCAAGCCTTGGCAGAAGCGAACCTGGGCTGGGAGGCGATTGATGGGATAGCCGCTACCTGTGCGCCCGGTTTGGTGGGTTCGCTGTTGGTGGGTTTAACAGGGGCAAAAACCCTGGCAATGGTTCATAATAAGCCGTTTATCGGGGTTCATCACTTAGAAGGGCATATTTATGCCACGTATCTGATTGAACCTGAACTCGCACCCCCATTTTTGTGTTTGTTGGTGTCTGGGGGTCATACGAGTTTAATTTATGTTAAGGACTGTGGCGTCTATGAAATGCTGGGTTCAACTCGTGATGATGCGGCGGGTGAGGCGTTTGATAAGGTAGCACGATTGTTGCACCTGGGCTATCCTGGAGGTCCGGCGATTGATCGGTTAGCCAAGGAAGGAAATCCTCACGCCTTTGGGTTACCCGAAGGGAAGATATCTCGTCCGAGTGGAGGGTATCACCCTTATGATTCCAGTTTTAGTGGGTTGAAGACGGCTGTCTTGCGATTAGTGCAACAATTAGAGCAAGAAGGGGATGAATTACCTGTTAAGGATATTGCGGCTTCTTTCCAGGAAACCGTGGCGCGATCGCTAACCAAACGGGCGGTTAATTGCGCGATCGATTATGGATTAACCACAATTGCTGTGGGGGGTGGCGTTGCGGCAAACAGTGGATTGAGACAGCACCTACAAGCGGCGGCGTCAGCTCACAATTTGCGCGTTCTTTTCCCACCGATTAAGTATTGTACAGATAATGCTGCCATGATTGGTTGTGCAGCGGCGGATCACCTTAATCGGGGACATACCTCTCCCCTAACGATTGGCGTACAGTCACGGCTACCGATTACCAAGGTGATGGAATTGTACCAACACTCAACAGGCGATCGCTAAATCGTTAAGAGTTGACGGATTTGATCTGCCATGGTTTGGCTAGCGCTATCCGCCGTTACCAGTTCGATTTGTTCAGCACTGCTAGCACCCAATCCGAGTTCTACGGCTCGTTGAATTTGCTCTAACTGCCAAATTGAACCACTAGAAACCGCATCAGTGGTGCCCAGCGATCGCAAGATGGCAATGGCGACAGCATCAACCGCCACGCGATCGGTTCCCGCCAGCATTACCTCGGCTTTTACCTTCTTCCCAGAGGCGGGTCCACCATTTACCGAAAAATTGGGTCTAAAGCCTCGTCCTTAAAGGACGACTTTGTGTTAAAATTAACGCCAGAGGAAAGGGTATTAAACCTCTTGTAAAACCCAGAGCCGAGAGGCATCGCACCTTGAAAACTAGGCTTAGAGGGTTCTGTACAGAAAGGCTTGTACAGGTAAAAAGTCTAAGCAACAAGCACCAGAAAACACATTCTTTCTTGTTTTCAATAGTACGATAGGGCAT
>NZ_JAVKEW010000091.1:0-27936 GCF_040226375.1 Coleofasciculus sp. G2-EDA-02
AAAGAAGAGGGGTTCTAGATATTAAGTGATATTCTAGTTGACTTCGGGTAGGACATAATCGTGTAAGACCTAATTAGGGGTAACTCGAAAGGGCTGTGATTAGCTCAAGAATCCCCCGTCTTTCAAGCGGGGGAGTGTCAATTCCATGACTATCCTGATCAGTACCTGTATCGTCATCCCGCGATGTTGAATGCTCAACTGATGTCTGAGGTACTGGAGGAGATTGGAGAACGGGCGGTGGTGCTGATTGTCAGTGATGCAGGAGCCGCACGGGGTAATTTTGACCAAGAACGGATTGAAAGCACTAAAGTATGGATTAAGCAGGTACAGCAGTCAGTACGGTATTGCGCTTGGCTGAACCAATGCCAAATCAATGGTGGCAAAATACCACGGCTGGAGAAATTGCCCGTTTATTACCCATGTTTGAAATGAATCGTCAGGGAATGAATGCGGCAATTGGTGTATTGCGAGGCAGATATATCGTCAAGAAACAGGATGAATCCTCATGCTATTGGAGTTAAGACAATTAAAGGTTCAACCGGGAAACCAATTACTGCTAGAGGATGTTAGCTGGCAGCAATTTGAAACAATTTTAACCGAATTAGGAGAACATCGCGCGGCGAGATTGTCCTATAGTAATGGTCGATTAGAAATTATGGTTCCCCTTCCTGAACACGAAAAAGCCAAAGAGATTATTGGCGATATGGTAAAAATCTTATTGAGTGAAGGAGGGATTAATTATGAATCCTTGGGTTCAACAACCTTGAAAAATGAGCGCATGACTCAAGGCGTAGAACCGGATACTTGCTTTTACATTCAAAATTCAGCCCTGATTATCGGTAAAAATCGGCTTGATTTGACGGTAGATCCCCCACCCGACTTAGCCATAGAAATTGATTTGACTTCTCGCACTAAGTTGGATAATTATCAAATTCTAGGAGTACCGGAACTCTGGCGATATGCAGGAGGAGGGCTAAAGATTAATGTTTGGCAAGATGGACAGTATATAGAGTCTGATTCGAGTCCCACGTTTCCAGATATCCCCATCATTGAGTTAGTCAATCGTTACGTTCAGCAGAGTCGAGTTTCTGCTAGTAGCCAAGCCATTCAATCCTTTAAAACTTGGGTCAAGGACAATCTCTAATCTCAGAGGGACGCAAATTGAGGTGATGGAAGAACGGCGTAAGCAGCTTTTTGATGATTATATTAATTTCGCTGAATTACAATTACCTGAAGAACAATAATTTACAATAGCTCGTTTGTCCTAATGGATTGCTACCTGTAGGGACACGGCAATGCCGTGCCCCTACAATATGTGATGTTTGTGCCTAAATCCTGTGACATAGAACATTGTCCTAAGAAATCCAACGATGAATCATCAAACCCGTTCTCTTTGGCAGAAATCCCTTTGCCGTTCCATCGCTGCTTCTGGAGTATAAAAATCACCCACATTCACAGGGAATTCCACTATTTTACCCCACTCTTTGAGTAGCATTTCACCACAAGCTGGAGCGCAGGATAGATTATCTTGCTGTAGCACAACAGTTGAGTCAAATACTTCATCAATTACTCGCCAACTTCCACCCGCAGCACCCAAAAGCTCTTGCATCGATAATCTGACCCTAAAGATTATGAATGGTACTGAAATTTTGGCGGGTGGGCATTGCCCACCCTACGGGGTAAGACTTTGAACCCGTTTTAATAGGTTTAAGCTTTGAGATAAGAACTTTAGTTCAGGGCTTAAGTCTTTTCAAACTTCATCCGGATCAATTCCCATTTCTCGTAGGCGTTCAGCCAGTTGTTCGGCTCGTTGTTGAGCTTGTTCAGCTTGTTGTTGAGCTTGTTCGGCTCGTTGTTGAGCCTGTTCAGCTTGTTGTTGAGCTTGCGCCGCTTCTTCTTCAGGAGTGGGTAACAAATCTCCTGCTAATGTCGCCCAACGCAGCCAGGTTGTTTGAATATCTTTATAGGAACCTTGCCAACGCACTAAGGCTAAACCTAACAGTTGGCTGACAAATCGCCCTTGTTCATCCAAATTGATAGGTTGATATACGCCACCTTGCAAACTAAATCCAGCCCAATCCTCTGAATCAAAGGGATTGTACCAAAAATATTCCGGAACTCTCACCTTGTCTTGGTAAATTTGCTTCTTTTCAGTTTTATCTTTAGTGGCTGTACTATCAGAAATTAACTCAATCACAACATCCGGTGCTTTGCCTTCATCCCACACAACCCAACTGAGTCGTTCACCTTTGGGAACTCCCAACACGACAAAGACATCAGGACCGCGAAAGTCTTGGTTTTTGATTTGAGCCGCACTGAAATAGAGGAACATATTACCGCCAACATAGCCATCCTCTCGTTGAGCCAACCACGCGACGAGAGTATCCCTAAGCATTTGCATTTGTAGAAAATGTCGCTGAGTTTCCATGGGAATATCGTCATCACAGGGTAAGTCATACTGGGTTGGCGGTAGAGCTAAATCAACAGGAGCCGATTCAATCGTGGTTTGAGACATGGTTTTTTCTTTTCTATTGCGCCTATTTTCTTAACTGTAACGCCTGTGATCAGACTATTTGAGAGATTGAGGGGAAAACCTATTCAGATTGGGTTGTGTTTTTAAACAAGTAATGCTATACATCCGCTTAGTAGAGACGTTGCATGCAACGTCTCTACAATGGTGGGGAAAGTCCTAATCGATGTGTCTACTGCTATAAATATAGGTTTCCCACCCCCGTTAGAAATAAGTCCGCGTAGGCGGACTTTGTTTGTGTAGCAGCGATTTCAATCGCCGTGGCTTGTTGGGTTTCTTGCTGATAAAATACTCAAACGCACCGTATCGCCATCCTTCAACGGCGCATCAGTGCGAACTACAAACCGTTCCCCTGGCTTTAAACCGGATACAATAGCGACTCTACCCTTGGCGCGATCGCTAATTTCTACTTGACGTGCTTTAACTGTAGATTCAGCACCATTTTCAACCACGACAAACACCGTTGATTTCTCTGATGTTTGAGTCGGCTGATTCGTTTTCGCCATCTGAGTATCTCCACGCCCTGACTCTCCGCCAACCTCTAGCGCCGTTTGCGGAACAACAACTTGGGCTTGGGTATTTGGTGTGAAACTAACTCGTGCTAAAAGTCCACTACCAATTTGACGATTCGGGTTAGGAATCGTCACCTCTACAGGAATTTGTAAGGCTTCACTATCCGCTGCGGGAGAAATTCGGGTCACTTTTCCGGAAAAAGATTCATTGGCAAGTGCGTCTAAATTCACCGTTACCGATTGTCCCACTTTGATATTCGCTAGTTCTCTATCTGAAACCCGAACTTCTACCTTCACCTGAGTAAAATCCCCTAACTTGAGAAGTTCACTTCCCGGTGTAACTAGATTTCCTGGTTCGGTGACTCGTTCTAATACCACACCGTTAATCGGGGAGGCGAGTAAAGAATAGGATTGACGTTCCTTATTTTGAGCCAAAATTGCTTGCTGCGCCTTCACTCGTTCTTGCGCCGCCGCGACAGCTTGTTGTTCGGTGCTAATTTGCTTAAGGGTGGCTTGTAGGTTTTGTTGGGCGGTTGCGGCGGCGGTTTGGGCTAATTCTGCTTGTTGGCGAGAAATTGCTCCTTCTTGCGCTAGGTTTTGTAGCCGTATCGCATCTACTTTAGCTTGCTGCAATTCTAACCGGGCTTGTTCTGCCCTGGCTTGGGCATTCCCCACCTGAGTTTGAGCGCGGGCGACTTCTGAATTTAGGGCGGCGAGTTCAGCTTGTGCTTCAGTTACAGCCGTTTGCAATAAGGCGTCATCAATCTGAGCTAAAATTTGTCCTGGTTTAACCGGATCACCGATATCAACATTGAGGTTCAACACTCGCCCTTCCATTTGAGATCGCAGTGAGATATCTCGCAACGGTTGAGTTCGACCTGTATATTCTATTGGTTCTAACACCCATCCCGTTTGTGCGATCGCGACATCCACGGCTGTACTGGTTTTCTCTTCTGCACCAGGGGGTTTGGGTTGCGCCCCAGCTTCTGTCTTGGGACTAATCCCACATCCAGTGAGAGACGGTACAAGTAAAATAATCCACAGCACCAGAAAAACCCAATAGTTAGGGCTGGCTGAATAAGTATTGGGGTGAGGGGAAGCATGTATAGACGCGCCATGGCGCGTCTGGGAAGCTGGGGAAGCTACAGACGCTGAATGACTCGATTGATTCTGAGAGTACAAGCTTTTAATTCCCACTAGAGTAAAGTCGTCAAGGGTTGTTTAAAGTTTCTTCATATATCTACTCTAAATGTTACCGTCTATTAATCAAGTTGCCTATCAAAAGCATCGCCACTGGATGAACAGGTCCCTCGCGATCGCACAATCTGCCGGTGAAGCGGGGGAAGTCCCCGTTGGTGCAGTGATTATTGATGATCAGGATAACCTCATCGCCACCGGAGAAAATCGGCGAGAACGCGATCATGATCCTACCGCCCACGCCGAAATCCTCGCCTTGCGTGCAGCCGGTCAAGCCTTAAACACCTGGCATTTAAACACCTGCACCCTTTATGTCACCTTAGAACCTTGTGCCATGTGTGCTGGGGCGATCATTTTAGCGCGGCTAGGTTTGCTGGTGTACGGTGCTGATGAACCCAAAACTGGCACAATCCGAACCGTTGCCAATATTCCCGATAGCGCTTACTCCAACCATCACTTACCTGTCCTTGCTGGCATTATGGAATCAGAGTGTCGAGGGCAACTTCAATCCTGGTTTGCCCAACGACGCCAGCGCGATCGATAATCAACCCTTAACCATGACATTAATATAACTGTCCCTTCAGTAGACGACAGGGGTTGTCAGACCTCATAAGGTAAAAGTGGAGAGTCGAAACACAGCAAAAACCAAATCCCATGATGCAACTCCAATCCCGTGAACAGAACCAAACGTCCTCAACCTTTGACAAACCCGATCTAAAGACAGTTAATTCCCCCAAAGTAGTTCCCGTTAACTCCAGTGTTTCCCCTTGGTTAACCTCAATCTTCTATCCGTTGGGGCGTCGTATCCTCATGCCCCTTTATTTTGGGCGGCTGCAAGTTACAGGACAAGAAAATATTCCCAAAACCGGTCCCGTCATTCTAGCACCTACCCATCGATCGCGTTGGGATGGGTTAACCATAGCTTATGCCGCTGGGAAACCTGTCACAGGAAGGGATTTGCGGTTTATGGTGTCGCAAGATGAAATGAAAGGGGTGCAAGGTTGGTTTATCCGGCGCATGGGTGGGTTTCCGGTGAATACGAAACACCCGGGAATCAGCAGTATCCGGCATAGTGTTGAACTCCTGCGTCGTGGCGAAGCACTGGTGATGTTTCCCGAAGGTAATATTTTTCGACATGGTGAGGTTAATCCACTTAAACCCGGTATGGCGAGAATTGCCCTGCAAGCAGAATCTAATCAACCCGGTTTGGGATTAAAAATTGTACCCGTTAGCATCCGTTATAGCGAACCCATTCCTCATCGGGGTTCTGATATTCAGATTAATATTGGATCTCCTTTAGATGTCGCCAAGTATTGCAACCAGTCGGCTAAAAAAGGCGCTCAACAGCTCACCACCGATCTGGAAATAGCACTCAAACAAGTCGATCAAAACCTTGGCTAAATTCTCAATAGAAGAAACAGCGGCAGCCATGTAGAAAGAGGCAATTGGTACGTCTGGAAGCAGGGGAAGTTGTTCTGATGGGAACAGGCTTATGCTAGGGTAGTGACTGACTAGCGAACCCTAAAGCATTGTTTCCTGAGTCAGTAAAAATTAACCTTTAAAGACAAACAAGGATCAGGTTCAGATATCTACAACTGTCCCTAACATCTCTGCATACCCATGAGCATGACCGAAACCACATCCTGGAACGATGTCCGCCTCGCCTTTAAAAAAATATGGGGATATGATAATTTCCGTCCGCCTCAAGGTGAGATTATTCGGAGTATTTTGGAAGGGCGAGATGCACTGATTGTGTTACCCACAGGTGGTGGTAAATCGATTTGTTTTCAACTTCCCGCCCTCTTACAAACCGGATTAACCTTGGTGATTTCCCCGTTAGTTGCTTTAATGGAAAATCAGGTACAGGAATTACGCGATCGCAACTTACCCGCCGCCCTGTTACATAGCGAATTAACCCCGCAACAACGCCGAAAAACCCTGCAAGCCCTAGAAAACCAGCAACTCCGATTACTCTACCTCTCCCCAGAAACCCTATTAAGTGCGCCCGTCTGGGAACGACTTTCTCAGCCCCATCTAAAAATTAATGGATTAATTCTCGATGAGGCACATTGTCTCGTTCAATGGGGCGATACCTTTCGACCCGCGTATCGGCGTCTAGGCGCAGTACGACCCACCCTACTCAAGTCTAAACCCCCCGGCAGCCAAATCCCGATCGCGGCATTTACGGCGACGGCTGATCCTAGCGCCCAAGACACCATCAGTAAGGTGTTGCAATTAAAACACCCCCAAGCCTTTTTAATCAGCCCCTATCGCCAAAATCTCAACCTAGACGTGCAAATCGTCTGGACACCACGCGGACGCCGCCAGAAGATGTTACAGTTCATTCAAGCCAGAAATCGCCAATCTGGGTTAGTTTATGTCCGTTCGCGGCGAGATAGTGAGGAATTAGCCCAATGGTTTGGGGAACGGGGTTATGCTACATCCGCCTACCACGCCGGGTTAAGTTCCCAGGAACGCCGAGATGTTGAACAGAGTTGGTTGAGTGGCAAAACTCAATTTGTGGTGTGTACTTGCGCCTTTGGGATGGGAATCAATAAGCCCGATGTACGTTGGGTGGTACATTTTCAGCCCCCCCAATTATTATCAGAATATATCCAAGAAGTCGGTCGCGGCGGACGAGATGGCAAACCCGCAGACGCGCTGACGTTGATCAGTGAGCCAACAGGGTGGTTAAATTCAGAGGATAAGCAAAAGCGTCAGTTTTTTGTCGATCAGATGCGATCGCAATACCAACAGGCACAACGCTTAGTCAAAAAGCTACCCGAACAGGGGAATGTAGCCGCCGTCTCCCAGGAATTTCGCCAGGGTGAAGTCGCATTAGCTCTGCTGCACAGTGCTGAACAATTGGAATGGCAAGATCCATTTCATTATCACAAACACCCATCCCCAGATTCCCGCGCTTTGGCTAACTTAAGTTCTCACCAAATCCAAGTACAGAAACTGATGACACAATACCTGACAACTCGCCAATGTCGTTGGCAGTTTTTATTAAAAGCGTTTGGGTTTAAAAAGGAGGCGATGGGATTAAAATGTGGGCATTGTGATAATTGTCGGAAATAGGGAACAGGGAGATAGGTGATGGGGTGATGGGGAAGCCAATTTGTAGGGGCGAAGCATTCGCGCCCCAATGTATCGGATTTCTGTTAACACAAGAGCGCGAATGCTTCGCCCAATCCCCAATCCCCAATCCCCAATCGCCAATCCCCAATCCCCAATCCCCAATCGCCAATCCCCAATCCCCAATCCCCAGTCACGAGTCACCAATCCCCAATCCCCAATCGCCAATCCCCAATCCCCAATCCCCAATCCCCAGTCACGAGTCACCAATCGCCAATCCCCAATCCCCAGTCACGAGTCACCAATTAACAAACGACAAATGACGAATGACAAATAACAAAATTATTTCTATTTTTCTAAGTACCTGTTTCTGGGTGAGTATTTCTTCCCCCCAGAGTCTAAACGCCCAAGGTGAAGAGGGATTACAATTACAAGATTTTAGTTACTGGGCTAGCCTATGTGCCTCCCAAAAAGATGCTAAAAATTATGAAGAAGCCCTAGAAGCCTGTGATCAAGCCATCGCGTTGAATCCCAATGAACCTCAAGCCTGGATTGATCGAGGTGATATTCAACGGGCATTAGATAATTATGCCGAAGCCGCCGCCTCTTATGGACAGGTTATTCGCCTTGAACCGAGACATTCTCAAGCTTGGGCAAAGCGCTGCGCGGCGCACATTCAATTGGCAAACTATGAAGCCGCGATGACTGATTGTGAAACGGCTTTGCAAATTGATGAAAACTGGAATGAAGTGACGCGGGCTTATGCGTTGTATCATCAAGGATTAGCCAATTGGGGACAAGGGAGACGGGAAAATGCGCTATTTTCCTTTGATTTAGCGGTTCAAAGTAATCCGAATTATTCCCTGGCTTGGGCGCAACGGTGTCTGTTATTGTCCCAATTCGAGCGGACTTATGACGCCCTCACATCCTGTGAACGCGCATTACAGGTGGATGGGGATTGGGGAAATCAAAATCCTGCGATCGCGTGGACAAATCGCGGTAAAATTTTGGCTCAGTTGGGACGGTATGACGCCGCCCTCGACTCTTATGATCAAGCTCTGGCGATTAATCCCCAGGATGAAACCGCTTGGACGGAACAAGGTACAGTTTTATTAAGTATTGGTAAACCGGGAGAAGCATTAACCTCTCAGGAATGGGCGCTAAAAATTAGTCCCAATTATGCTTTAGCCTTAGCCAATCAATGTGCCACGCTCAATCAACTGAGTCAATATGAAGACGCCCTAGCCCCTTGCGATCAAGCCATTCAAGAGGGAGATGGGCGTTGGGGAAAAGAAGGTGCGGCGTATGCTTGGAGTCATCGGGCGGATGCGCTGACAGGTTTGGGGCGATTTGAAGAAGCTTTGGCATCGGCTAATCGGGCGATCGCACTCAATCCAGACTATGCTGATCCCTGGAGTAGTCGGGGGGCGACACTGTGGTTTATGGGGCGGTTTGAAGAGGCGCTAGGGGCGACAGAACAAGCGATTAATATTAACCCCAATTCCTCGAAAGCTTGGTTTAACTATGCCAGAATTCTGACCACATTGGGACAGTATGATCAAGCCCTCGCTGCTTATCAACAGGCGCTCTTAGGGGATGCGAATGTGGGGGATACCTTGACTCTGGCAGAGATTTGGGTGAATCTGAGTGCCTTATATTGGCGTATGCAACGTTATCAAGAGGCGAACACAGCAGCGGAGCGAGCGATTGGGATTAATCCAGATTCGGCGGCGGCATGGTATAATAAGGCGCTGGTACTCATGGCATTAAATCGCTACCCTGAGGCAGTGAATACTTACGAACGCGCGATCGCAATCAATGCAGAGAATGCTGATTTTTGGGCAGGGAAAGGCATTGCATTGCGGTTTTTAGAGCAATATCCCCAAGCCCTGGAAGCCTTGCAAACCGCATTAGAATTGAATCCAGCTCATCCTCAAGCTTTGGTCAATCAAGAGTTTGTCATGCAAAAGCTACAAACTCCTAATGGGATGGATGCTTTGCCTAATTCAGGGCTTCGGTAAAGGGAATAGGGAATAGAAGATGTCGCCGTTTTTTTGATGCTGGGGTGGGCGAAGCATTCGCGACACAAGTTTAGCAGTAAAATCGAAAAATCTAGGGGCGAATGCCTAAATTCTGATCCCTTTCCTCAACCACAATGATACAACCTCCAAGAATCCATCTACCCCTGCTTTACCCAACAATAACGGCAACGCTACTTGCTTTGGCGGCTGGGTGTTCTCAAGTTGAACCGCCTTCAACCACCGCACAACCGAACCCAGCCGCCACACCGATTCCCGCGTCTCGGACACCTGTCTCGTCACCAGCCCCAGCCGCCTCACCACCACCTGATCCCTTCCCCGAAGCCCTGGATACCGCTATGAGTGCAGCAACAATTGCCCAATCAGCTGTATCCCCTGATGACTGGAATTTAGTCGCTAATCGCTGGCAAGACGGGATCGCACTTCTGGAGAAAACGCCATCCTCTCATCCGAAAAAGCAACTGGCAAGCCAAAAAATAGAGGAGTACCAGCGTAATTTAGCTTACGCCAAAGCACAATCAGCCCAACGTTCTCAACCCAAACCATCTCCCACGACTATTGTTGCATCCCAGCCACCGACTACTCCCACCCAGTTACCTGCAACAACTTTATTGTCTCAACCTGAAACTCAATCCTCTCAATCACCTGCAACCACTCCATCCTCTCAACCCCAAACTCAATCCCCCCAGCCATCTGCAACCACTTCATCTGCTCAACCCAACCAATCTCCAGCCATTTCAGCAAACCTCGCTCTAGCTCAGCATCTGCAACAAAGTGGTGCCAAAATGTATGAAGCCTACTGGTGTAATGTCTGTCGCTGGCAAGAAAAACAGTTTGGACCCGAAGCCTATTCTTACATTACAGCGATTGAGTGCGACCCCCGTGGCAAAAATGCTCAACCTGAACTCTGTCGTCAAGCCGAAATTCGAGCCTTTCCAACCTGGGAAATTAATGGTCAACTTTACGAGGGAGGAATGCAGTTAGAACAACTTGCAAATTTGTCAGGGTATTCCGGTTCCCGCAATTTTAATTAGGGGTTGCTGAATAACGTGGTAGAGAGATGGGGAAGATGGGGAAGCAAACAAATGATAAATGACAAACGCCACCGTTCTAAATTTCTCCTACCGGGATTAGTCTTTGGTGGAACGGTGATTTTAATTTTAGCGGTTAATTCATCTGTGCAAAGCCCTTGGGGAGAAACCCTAACGAATTTTGCCTTCGAGGTTGGCGATCGCTATCGGCAATGGTTTGAGCAACAAAGTACCGATAATCCTTTAATTCTACTGGTTTTGTCCTTTGCTGGAGGATTAATCGCCAGTATTTCTCCCTGCATTTTATCCTTACTCCCTGTCAATTTGAGTTACATTGGCACCCGTGAGATTACCTCACGCCGGGATGCTTTAGTCAAAGCAGGGTTATTTGTCTTGGGAGTCGTAACCATGCTCAGCTTATTTGGTTTATTTTCCTCCTGGGCAGGGGCTATACTGATTCAATTCCGGGGCTATGTGCAGATTATCGTCGGTGTCGTGATTATCCTCATGGGGTTGATGCTATTGGGTATAATACGCCTACCTTTACCCCAGACATCATTTAACGTCGCGATCGCAGGACCCTATGGCGTTGGCTTAACCTTTGCTCTGGTAAGTTCTCCCTGTACAAGTCCCGTCATGTTTGCGGTTCTCACAGCGGGTGCAGCCACAGGTTCCCCTATTCAGAGTACCTTGGCGATGGTGTGTTATGCCTTGGGCTACACAGCAATCATTTTTTGCGCCAGTCTCTTCACCAGTTTAGTAAAACAAACCCGATTTTTGTTAGATTATTCTGACGCCATTATTCGGTTCGGCAGTATAGCGCTTTTACTAATCGGCGGATTCTATCTGGTTGATGGGGTTCTCTGGTGGACGTCCATGATGAATATGAGTAACTAATCCCAAACTGCGGTAAACTAGGAAGATGCGTTTTTGAATTTTTTTAGCAGAACTTTGTTAAAAGCCCTATGACTGTGATAATTTCAGCAGCTCGTTCAGCGACATCTGCTGCACCAACTCAAGCTCCTGAAAAATCGAGTCAAGTTACCCGCAAGCTTTATCCGAACTATAAGGTGATTGTTCTCGATGATGATTTCAATACCTTTCAGCACGTCCATGACTGCTTGGTAAAGTATATTCCGGGAATGAACAGTGATCATGCTTGGAAACTGACCAATCAGGTTCACTTTGAAGGTCAAGCCATTGTTTGGGTTGGTCCTCAGGAACAAGCCGAACTCTATCACCAACAGCTAAGTCGGGCTGGATTAACTATGGCTCCCCTGGAGGCGGCATAATGAAGGCTAGGAAGACAATGTAGAGACGTGCCATGGCACGTCTTGAAGTTGGGGTGGGGTGGTAATCATGCTGCTCAAAATTACAAAATTAATCGATATGCAATTTAGATGTACAGCAATTTATCATGGGTAAGTCCAATGGCGGCAGATTGGTTTGGAATCACTCAACTCACTTACCCGGGTTGATTCCGGTTCTGGAACGTCTCACTACCTATACTGGAATTCAAACGATTACGCCGGCTGTCATTGGACGAGCCAGGAGTCATCGTCCTCGCTTAGAGTTAAAAGTGTCTGTACCCATTCGCGGTGGACATAAAATTATTGCTCGCTCTGGCAAAACGGTTCAAGAAGTGTTTATTATCACTGAGTTGAGTAAGCGAGAATTAGAAGGGGCGATTTCACAAGCATTGAAGAAGTAATAAGTCAATTGTACTTTTTACCACGGACTTCCGACTAAAGTAAATGCACTCCAATAATAAGGATGAGTCAATTCTCTATCGGGTAATTCAGTTAACTGGGGCGGTAAAAGAATCGTACCATTCGGAGTCACCAATTGACCATCTTCTAAGCGCACCTCGCCCCGAATCATAGCTAACTGTGCTTGTCGCAGGGCTTCAGCTTTAATCGGAACTTGCTTTAACTGGGAATAAAATGTAGTCATTAATCCCAATGTTCCTTCATCGCTGACATACCAAAGACTTCCCAAGGCTGATTTTACCCCGGCTTGTACCGCTAATCCAGTAAATCCTAACTCCGCCTCCTCATCGCCTAACGCTGTGCGACAGGCGCTTAATACCATCAGTTCCACAGGTGGATTACTTAACCCCAGTTCTCGGATTTGGTCAAGGGATAGCTTAGTATCCCAAAACTGGATATAAGAGTTTTCCGGTTTACCGGATTTAAACTCACCGTGGGTGGCTAAGTGAAGGATACCAAAGGGAGTTCGATTGCGAACTGCTTTCAGGTTGTCTAGGGTAAACCTAGAATTAAGAAACGATTCACCCTGCCAAATTTTCTCAGTAATTGTTGATAATTCCACCGGGACAGCAGGTAAGGGATTTTGATCCGTAAATTCAGACGCCCCCATCGCCAAGACTTCCAGATTTCTCACATCCACGTAGCGAGTATCGGTTAAAGAGATACTAGGCATTAAATTAATATTGTATCTCTCCAATAGAAACCCATTTCCATCATGTAAAATTGCCATGGGTAGTGAACGCAAACCGCTATCCACAAGAAAAGCAATTGTATTAATTTCCTGCGTATTTAACTCCGATTCAACGGGTGCAACTAACCATTGATAGAGTTGTTGCGCTAAGGGTAAGTAAGGACGAGGAATACTAACACTGGTCACAGCGCGACGCAACTCTTGACTGGTATTGAGAACCTTTTCTCGTGTCGCACCGGGTACAGAACGTCGTATAGGTTTCCCCTCAGCGGTGACAATAATCAATTCCAATTGATCCTGACTCCTGTCGCGTTCCGTCTCAGAACTTCCTGGTTTTTGGTTTTGATTCAATCCGGCGGTTGGTGTTAGCGAGGAGGCGTTACTGGGGACAAATACAGCGTACAATAATGCAGGTTTAGTTCCCGTTGCTTGTTCAATTCGGTTGAGGATAGCTTTGGATTGGGCTAGGGTGATAAGCGGAGTATCAAAAAGCCCCAAATAATCTTCGTACTGACGGGTAAAATAGTCTTCAACTTCTGCCACGATATCCAATTCTAGGGCAGGAAGTTGAGATTGAAGTATTGGCGGTGGGTCTTCAGGCAATTTTAGTAGATTGACGGGATTGATTTCAGGATTAGGGGGTTGGTCATCTGGGGATGGGTCATCAGGAGAGGGGTTATTTGGGGGCGGGTTTTCTGGGGGCGGGTTTTCTGGACGGTCAACACTAATAATTTGCAGATTTCCTTCAGTCTGGGTAAAGAGAAAAGATTCGCCTAAATTAATCGTAAATTCACCACTGGAAATTGCCCCGACTGTGCCATTCGTGGTTGCATCTCCGACAATAAAAGGAATTTCGCCATTTCCACCATGGCGAATCGTAATCCCACCGCCACCGTTACCCCCCGCCGTGGAGAGACTGGTTTCAATTTCATTGCGATTGCTGAAGCTATTGGTGGCGCTGAAGAATTGTCCGGTGGTAATCTCTACTGTACCACCGATGCCATTATCGCCACCTTCAGCATTAAGCTGTCCAATTTGAATATCCCCACTGGGGTCAAGTGTGACATCACCGCCATCATTAATACTGCCACTACTGTTAATAGTTGCTGTGGTAATCGCTGTAATTGCATTTAAGAAAATCTCACCACCACTGAGTCCAGAACTATTTAAGTCGCGGGTAGAAATTGCCCCGGTAGTCGCGGTTAGGTTAATATTACCTCCCGTATCATTCGGGTTACTCGAATCCAAGTTAATTGTGGGCAGATTAATCTCAGTCGCCTCGATGATAATATCGCCGCCACGGGTTTGAATTGACCCAGAACCCGCAGCCGTGATGATTCCCGGACTGGCTAAGGTAACGTTACCCCCAGCCGTGGATAGAGTGGGATTGGAGAGGGAAAAATTCCCACTCATTAGCAGGTTAATTTCACCCCCCCCGATACTGGTAATCTCAGTTTTCCCACCGGGATTAATAATATCGCCCGTGCGAATGTCTTGGTTTGCCTGTAAGGTAATCGAGGTATTATCGGGTGTGGTAAGACTAAATCCTTGCGTGTCAATTGAACCTGAACCTGTGGGAGATTGTAGTGTGAGTGGGGTGTTAAACTGAGTATCAGCCGCTAAGGTAATCGCACCACTACCGTCGGCGCGTCCAATATTAATAGTTGTGAACGTGTTGGAGAGGGTTTGCAGTTCGTCACTGTTGAGGAAAACCGTAATTGGATCTCCCGTTCCGCCAATTTCTAAAGCTAGATTGGGGGTTAACGGCTGTAAATTTAGGCGACTTGTACCTGTTATCGAATTTCCCGCGTCCAGATGAATTTTATCAGCGATTAGAGAAATAGTTCCACTATCGGATTCGATTGTTCCTTGCAGCAAAATACCTGCATCATCGGTGCTAGTTCCTTGTAGAGTAATCGTACCATCTTGGGATGCGATCGCGTCTTCAACTCTGATCCCTTGTTGATTCGTACTCGCCCCTTCTATCGTAATCGTTCCACCCTCGGATTCAATATCTTGTTCAACATTAACCCCGATGTCAGCTATACTCGTACCATTAATCGTTATCGCGCCACCCTCTGAACGAATCGGACTCTGAATCCTAAGACCATTAAACCCTTCACTGACTCCCGTAATCGCGATTCTACCACCACCAGAGTTGACTCCCGCATCAAACTCAATGCCCTCAGATTGGTTAGCCGTTCCACTCAGGGTAATATTACCGCCCTCAGAAGTAATTTGTCCACGACCCACCAGATTAATTCCCTCAGCATTATTGTTGCCTACACTTGTATTACGACCCCTGCCTTGGATGGTAATCTCTCCACCCTGAGAATTAATCGCGGCTTCAATTTGTAAACCCCTACCATCAGTACTCGTACCATTGAGATTAATCACCCCACCACCGGAATTTAGTTCACCATTAACGATGATGCTCCCTGTATTGTCTGCATTATCATTAGCTTGGATAGTGATATCTCCCCCTGTAGTCTGAATGGGTGCATTAATAGCAACCCGACCTTGACCATTATTATCACTATCAGCTATAAGGACAACGTTACCTAAATTTGTTGTTATCTCGGCATTAACATCAATATTGTTATTAGCTTGAGCAGTTAAACCAACGCCCGATGTCACCATATTTACAGCTTCTGTAAACGTAATAGTGTTGGTGGCTTGCAATGTAACATTGGTTTGGGCATTGTTAATCAGCTCAGCATTTATCCTAGTGATTCCGGTATTGGGTGGATCAGCAAATTCATCAACCTGATTTAATTCCTTTACTGTCTCCTGCGCCGCCACAATTTCTAAATCAAACGGATCAAGTAAAAGCATTCCCGGATTACCTTGGGGGGATAAAGTCGTCACATCTCCGCCAAAGTCTAAATACTCTAAACCCGACACTTCGACAAAACCGCCATTCCCCGACTGCTTACCCCCTTCAGCACTGATACTGCCATAGAATTGAGTGATTTCATCTGCCCATAAAATCACTTGTCCGCCATTTCCTTGACTCAATGCATTAGCATTAATTTGGGAGTCATGATTCACAAACGTGCGCTTGGCATTCAAAAGCGTTTCCTGACCTTGATACCCTCCACCAATTCGTACCGTACCGCCGCCATTTGTCCCCGATGCATCAATAATGGCATCAATTAAACCCACCTTATCGCCAATAACATTCACTTCACCGCCGATTGAAGATAAAGGCGGATGCGCGATAGTTGAAACATCAATTGTACCGGATACTATCGCCACTCCCGCTTCTTTGGGTAAAATGATCTGAGAATCTGCCAATTGCACCTCTGTGGCGGAGGTCACTTCAACCCCTGTCTCTAATGGTTCTGAACCAGTTAATAAACTGGCTAAATCCAAAGGTGTAATCGGTAAAACCTGACCATCATCAGTCGTTTGGGGTACCACTTCAAATGAAAGTAAATGACCCACTTGAGAAATCTTGACTAAATTTGAACCCGATACCGCCGCAACAGTAATCTGTCCTGCCGGTGCCGTTAATTGTCCTGTATTAATAACATTGCCACCGAGTAAAGTTAAACTTTGCGCTTCAGAAACGACTAAATTTCCAGCATTGACAATACTACCAGGTTCGGGTATATCAAACGCAAACTGATTAGGCGTCCCAACTAACTGCTGATAGTGATTCTCTCCCAAGGAATTGAACCAAAGATTATTACCAAAACCAATTCCTGTCGCCGTTGTTGCCATAAAATCAGCCGGGACATTGAGACTAGCCCCATTGCCAAACACAAATCCCGATGGATTCATCAAATACAAGTTCGGCATTCCCCCGGTGACTTGAATCAAGCCATTAATCAGGGAGGGATTATCTCCTATCACTCGTCCCAGGATATTTATTAGATTCGGATTCGCCAGAAAGTTAGCAATTTGACCCGCCTCTAAGCCAAAGTCCTGGAAACTGTGAAATAGATTTGCATTATCTCCAGAAAGACTACCCCCCGAAATATCAAACTGATTTCCATTCGGCGTAACAATTGTCCCTGTATCATCGGAGGCTGCGGTAATCGGTTCAGCTAGCACGGGAGAACTTGACGCCAGCATAGCGATTGTACTAAGAATCCCTTGGATTATCGAGAGAAGGACAAAAAGCCAGCGCCAACACAACCAAGCAGATTTCATGGGGGGGTACTCCCTGATTCAGATTGGCTAAAATTATATACTATATTCCGGCTTGTAGTAAGGGATGCGAGTCCTATATTCTGCCCTAGTAACAGGCGTCAATCCAACCTACAACCTATTCCACAATTTTAGCTGTGCCATGCCACTACTTACTTCCTGTTTACCAGGGACTTCCCACCAACATAAATGCACTCCAACACTCGCCCCAAAATATTTCTCAGATGCGGATTGGCTAAAAAATTGGCAATTTGCCCTATATCTAAGCCAAACTCCTGAAAACTGTGGAAGAGATTCGCCTCATCTGCATCCTGTGCCAGTATTTTTTTCATTGACGTTATAAAATTATAAAAAACGATGGCTAATTTAGGTTTAATTAATTTTAATTTACGTCTGAACGTTCCTTGGATAAGAGTGGTATCGGTTATGAATAGCAGAACTATTTGCCGGCATGGTTATTATCACTAACGTGCTGTGGTGTCAAGTTAAATTTAAGGAGAGGGCAAACCGACGGTTTGTAGGGGCGGGTTTTACCGATAACCTGTCAGCAAAAACTGGTAACTTAGGTAAACCCGCCCTGTTTCTAGCGTTGTTAATTAATGCAAGAAACCTGAGTAGGGGCGGGTTTAGTCACATCCGGGTGTCACCGAAAAGATAGTAGTGAAACCCGCCCCTACACAATGCAACACTCGCGTTGCGCCACATGCCGTGAAAAGTCAGACCTATTAACACGAGGCAAAAAAGCAGGTATCATAAACCTTAAAGCCTGGTTCCGTATTTTTGTCAAGCGAGAGAAACCCAGAGGCGGACATTGGTCATTTCCCGATGCGGGGAGTTTCCGGATTTGGGGATTAGGAGGGCGCTGGGCGACGGCTGGAGTCGCATCTGATGGGACACAGAGGGATGAAAATGTGGTGTTGCTACCGGAAAAACAGGCAGGGAATACGGCGAACTTAACCGGATTTCTCTCAAGTGCTGATGGGTCGGGTATGGTTAGTTTACAACACAATAACTGGTTGCGATCGCTAGCGGTGGATTATAGTGGTGCATCCCGTGTACCGGGGTTGTTTGTCCTGGTGGATCAAGTAGTTGAAGCCGAAAAACTGGATCAAATCTGGATTATGCATACCCAGGAAAACGTGACGATTCAGGGTCAACAGTTTATCCTTGAGGCGGAATCCGGGGCGACGATGCAGGGAACCTTTATTACACCTTCTGATGTGACGCTGGAATTTATCCCCAGCGAGACAGGGGGAATGATTCAAGCGACAGGGCGCGATCGCTTTATTGTGGTGATGACAGTTCAATCGGGGACAGCGCCTGAGGTTGAGGTTCTCTTAACTCAATTTAATCCTCAAATTCAGGTCGGAAACCAGACTATTGAAATAATAGAGGATAAAATCGTATTGAAATCGCTAAAAGAGGGTGCTAACTAGCTGACTTTTGATCCGGATAGAATTTATTTTATCTTGAAAAATTTCAGCAGACTTGTTTCACGAGTGTCTTTTAGGATTTACGGTTATGATGTCTGGTTTTTTAATGATTGCAATGTATGCCCTATTTTGGATGTGGTTCTTTGGCGGCTTTGCGCCGACGAAAAAACCTCCAGCGAAAAAGAAAACCCCAGAACAAGAGTTAGGAGAAGCGTTGAGTAAATATTTGGCGACGTTGAACAAACCGGGAAATGCCAAATAACCCAGGGTGTGGGGTGTAGGGGCGCAAGGCTTGCGCCCAGAAAGGCTTGCGCCCAGAAAGGCTGTGCCCAGAAAGGCTGTGCCCTAGGGTACTTTTTCGTTCTATCCCTTCTGCCTTGTGCCCTCTACCTTCTAGTTAACCCAGATAGGAATCAGCACAAGTCAACGCGATCGCGAAACCACCCCAACCCATTCTCCCACAATCCTTACCAAAAATAACCCGCTTCCACCACGGTTTGCCGTTCTTTGGGGTCATAATTAAGGCAATACTCTTGGGCAATAGCGTCTAATTCGCGCAGGCGTTTCACCTCAGTTTCTCCAATCTCAGTATCCGTCGATAACAGGATAACTTGATGAGACGCCGTGGGGAAATACCGTTCCACTAAATTACTACGGTGAGAGGAATCTAACCGTCCCAACGGTGTATCAATCGCTACTGGAAGATGACGCCCAGAAACCCGGGCAAGTCCCCAAAGAAAGGAAATCGCTAACAGTTGTTTTTCACCCGCCGAGAGACGGTGTTTGGGAATCGGTTGTCCTTCTGGATCATAGAGAGAAAGACTAAAGCTTTGGGTGTCAATAGCGACGCGGTGAACTAAGTCCGATTTATGCAGCAGATAACGGAAGCATTCGGTAACTTCGATTTCCAGTTTGTTGAGTTTTTTCAGAGTTAATTTCTCCCGAAATAATTCCAATGTGGTTTGCACCTTGGCAATCGAATTAATAATATGCTGATTATTGTTCAGTTTAATCGTTTCATCAGCATAAGTTTCTAACTCTTTTTTCGTTTCCCTAATTTGACGATCTATTTCATCACAGCGGCGAGAAGCATTTTCGTAAGCCGCTTTAACCTTAATCACTTGATTTTGGGCGTCAGTAAATGCCTGTTTCAGGGCGTTGTATGCTTCAGGAGACGCGGCGGTAGCAATTTGCCGATCCAAGGCATCAATATCCGTTTCTAGGGTTTGCAGACGTTCTCGTTGGCTTTGGGCGTTCTTTTGTGCAGTTGACAGTTCATACTTTAGCAGGGTTTCTAGGCGAGTGATAGCCGGTTCATCTGCTAATAACCACGGTTCCTCTTGGGCGGCAATTTCTTGATCCAGTTCTTGGTTTTCACTCTCTAGAAACGATTGAATCTGATTGACTCGCTTAGGTGTCAAGGAAATCTTTTTGATATACTGAATTAACCGAACATCCCGTTCTTTTAATACATCCCGTGTCAGTTTAGCTTGGTGCTGTTTTTGTTCCTGTTCCGCTTGAAATTTCGCTTGTTCTAGCAACGGGGAAATCAAAGAGAGAGGAAGCACACCAGCCGCCAAGTCTCGCATCTCTTGACGCACCTGATTTGCTTGTTCAATCAGCGTTTCCGATTGGGCTTCCAGTTGACTGCGTTCGCTGGCAAGTTTACCCCCTTCGGAGACAAATTTATCTGAAGCTAACTGTTGCTGTTTTTCGGCATCTTTGACTTGGGATTCTAGGGTGTCTACATCTTGGCTAGCAATTTCTAGCTTTGCTTTTTGCTCAATTAGCTTGGTTTCAATTTTATCTAAGGTTTCTATTACTTTCTGATTGGTAATGTCCCGGCGCTTACGACTAGCGAGAATATCTAAATCTGTGGATAGGCGTTCAGCAAGTTCTAAACCGAGGAGGGATTTAATTGCACTAACTACTAGCAGGGGTGGAGTTTCTAGTTCAGCTAGTGCTTTGACTTGTTCCCCATCAAAGAGAAATAAGTTTGAAATACCCAAGGGAAGCAGATTTTCGATATAATCATCCCAGGTATTTGCCAGAGCTATATCGGGCCACTCTTCATCGACTAAAATACACAAAGTATCTTTACCATCTTTGGGTTCTTTCGTCCAATAGCGGATAATTCTGATAATCCTGGGTTTATCGTCTTCTACGGCTTCAAAAGCCAATTCTATACGGCTTTTTTCCGTGGGGAGAATATTGCGGTTAACGCACTGGTTGAGAAAGTCGCTATAGCTTAAATTGCCTCTGGTGGAACATTGGGCGCGGGAACCATAGAGGGTAAGGCGAATAGCGTCCATCAGGGTTGTTTTACCACCACCATTCATCCCGCCCAGGAGAATAATTGGACGAGTAGAATCATTGGTTTCGGGACGGAGATTGATTGCTTGTCGCCCTAAATATGGACCAAAGTTTTCCAGGATGAGTTCCAGGAATATCATTTTAATTTCTTAGTTGAGATATAGGGTTATAATCAGGAAATTTGAAGAAGTGGGGTTAGCTCACAGCACCTAGTCGCAACAAGGCGAAAAACTAACTCCCCAGCCCCCTTACAGGAAAGCTATCTATGTCCTAAGCTGTTCAGCATTTAAACCATAATGTCAAGAATTGCGAGTCATTGTAATGCGAGCATCTTGCTCGCTGCTAATACCCAATTTAAATGCATTACAGCTTAATCTTCATCTTCAATATCCTCTGAATTTTGTTCTGGAAACTTCAAGCTAGCAAACGTTAACTGTTTGGGTTGAGTCTGCTTATTCTTGTTATCCCAAAATTCCCTAACATCATGACCTACTGAATCATTATTTTCAACATTTTTGGCGACATTTTTGAGTTGGCGCTGATAGTAGGCATGTTCAATCGCGTCTTCTCTAGAACGCGAACTGCTATTAAAGCATTTTTCTATCGCTTCATAGATACCGCGCCGGGATTTAGTCTGATATTGGCGTTCAGTGTCCAGAAGTTTTGCCATGAGTTCCAGATGCATTTCATCCGCATCACAGATTTCTTCTAAGACTGTCCATTCATCACTACCCAAAAGTTTGCGTTCGGCGCTAGGGCGGGAATCTTGGAAGGGTTCGCCTGTAACCTCTTCATAGATACGAGGTAAGCTGTCGTCAAATTCATGCTTTTCTTCTAACCAGATACGGCGAATTTCACTAAGTTCCTCTAGAGTAATCAGAGTGATATCACGCATATCTGGGGGCGCAGTATTCCGGACATGGGTTTGGGCTTCTAATACTCGCCTTAACCAATGTTCCCGCCAGTATTTCGTATAGGGACCATGAATCGGTTTAACTGAGATTTCACCATCAACATTGCGTTCAAATAGTTCGACTATACCATAAATGCGGCGGAAGTCTCTCTTGTCGTTATCGTTTTTAATATCCAATTCATTGCGAATATCAAGGAGAGGCTGCATCCACTCTTTCTCCTCGTCATTTTGGATCATCGCCTCCATGGACTTATCTTTATTAACCATTGTGCAAACCCAACAGCCAAACCGCGAATCACCACAGCTAGGTGTTGAGGTATCAACAACTAAAGGACATTCATTATCAGCTGTCGCCCCCTGATACATGGAAAATAAGTCTTTGTTGTTATTACCCCAAGGATTTTGCCACTGCATCAAATAAAGCCAAACTTCATCGTTGCGCCAATCTTCAATAGGAGAGTAAATTAGAGAGTTTGGTAAACTACCATTAGGGCTGAGGCGATCGCGAAGTCTACCCGCTTGATACTTTTCCATTGTGGCAGCACGTTTAGCACTTTCTGCCTTACGAGTACCCAAAACCAGAATTGTTTCACCATTCACTCGAACAACTTCACGGATAAAATGGTTCGCCGGATGAATTTTGAGGCGTTCGGTACACCAACGAAATTGGTTGCGCGGTGCTGGATATCCTTTCCCAATTAAGTTTACCCAAAAGGTTTGTTCAGTTTTCGGGTAGAGCAAATGGGGTTCTATCGGCATTTCTTGCTCTTTTGCCGCCTGCTTCATTCTTTCCAAAGATTTACGAACCCAGGTAGAGACAATCGGATTTTCTACCCGTGTGTCTGTTGTGATAACGTAAATCGTTTTTGTCCGTTTTTCCCCTGGCAACGCTGCGATCGCATTCCAGATTAATTGAAGTACGGCTGTACTATCTTTTCCACCACTCCAGCCAATAACGAAGGGTATTTCATCTTGACAGTATAAATCTTGGATTTCTGCTGTTAGTTTCTGTATATCTTCCACTAACTCAGCCACAGTGCGTGGTGGGAAGAGAGACGTCTGATGGGCTTGTGTCATCGTTCAAAGTCCGTGTTTTCTCGGTTTCCGTTTCCAGCGAGTCATAATTAGAATAGATACATAATGCTTCACTGATTTTATGGGTTTATATGTCTGATTACAACCTCCTCCAGTCTGAATCCAATCAGCCGCTTGATGAAGTGCTTGAGCCGTACTTTGCCAAGCATCACCGTCAAAAGTGCTATCCTGGGCTGATTTTCCGGCAGGGCAAGCGTCGAATGATCCAGATTAACGTTCCTGCCGATAATTTGCCTACTCTGCTTCAAGCCAAACCCTCCACAGATAACAATCCTGATTCTGGTAAAAATCGCCCAGAAGTAAAAGGACATACTGATGAAATCAAACAATATATCCTAAATCGTGTTGGTAAAGATAAACCCTGGATTGTCGGCACCCTAACTGCCAATGTTGATCCAGAAAAAATTGAGGTAATCGAATTGGGAAGGGGAATTTGTCTAGTCATCATTCCTCGTGGGGTTAAGTTAGATGTTACGGATGGACAGCATCGCAAGCGTGCAATTCACGAACTCATAGAAAGTCCTGATGGCGAGTCAGTTGCTGATAATGATTTTCCCATAACACTGGTTTTAGAGGAAAATTTTAGCCAGTGTCAGACTGATTTTAGAGATATGGCTCAAACTAAAGCATTGGATAAATCTTTACTTTTGTCCTTTGGTGAATTTGAGGGTACAGTTGGCATTACCAAAAATTTAATCGAGCAAGTTCCCATGTTTGAAGATAAGACGGAACGCATTAAGAATTCTCCATCTACGAAAAAGAAATTGATTTACACAACGAATTATATAGCTAAATTGGTCAGTTGTGCCTTTGCTAATGATCCGAATCATGCTCTAAAAGAACATGACGTTGATCAAGCCTCTGACGCCTTAACAAGTTGCCTCAATCAGTTTTTCTCAGAATGCAGTCAAACGCAAGATATTTGTGAAACTAATGTTGAAGACTTGACGGTTGAAGACATTGGTGCATTCAAAGAAGACTGTATTTTAGGGAGGAGTGTCGGACTAGAAATTCTTGGACGCTTGCTCTACTTAACATTGAACCGAGGCATTTATACATTTGACATAGAAAAAGTATTACAACTTGCCCAACTTGATTGGTCAACAGCAAGTGAAATTTGGCAGGGAAATATTATAAAAAAAGACCCTAATCCCACAAACCCATCTAAACCTTATAAAATTTCAGCCAGTGCCAGCCCTATAAGAATAGCGGTGAATGCAGCTAAGACAAAGTTAGGCTGGATGTAAATAGTGGTGATCATTTTAATCTCATCCAATCTTCTAACTCCGTTTAACTAAACCACTAGCATTTTTTAACTCTTCCTCCTGTGAGGTTAACGGTAAACCTAAATACCCTTTCAAATAAGCCACCATGCGCCTAACACTGGTTCGCGATCGCGCAATCTGACCCTTGACCATAATTCGCCCCTCCCAATCGGGATTAGAACGCGACCAATCAATCCGCCGCAATTCCTGCAAACGTTCCTCCCAGCTATTCGGATAAACCGAGAGTAACACTGACCCTACCGCCCCTAATCCCAAAAGCGCGATCCCATCACTATTGACATAATCCTGTCGCATCTCCCTGGCGCTTAAAGTCCGTTGTCTCACCGCCTCCCAATCTGGAATACAATAACTCACCGCTTGCCAATACCGAATTGCCAAATCAATCTGCTGATCCAATTCAGCCGTCTGCCAATCCGCCAACAGCATAGACGTAGCATTATATAGCGTATGCAGAGTAAATAGCTTCCCCGATCGCGCGGCTAATGTCCGATGTTCCCTATCTGTTAGGCTTCGGAACACATTAATATTTCTAATCACTGCTTTGACCACAGTCCCTTGGGGATGGCGATGATCATAGAGAATCGCCAATGAAGCATCAGGATGAACCCCATAACCGTTGAGATCCAAAAACATCTGCTGGGAATAGCGCAACCCAATATCCAACACTAAAATAACCGCCACCGTCTCATACCCCAGCGCTGGATTCTGCTTCAGCGCCCACTCAAACGCCGCGCAGCGATGTTGTCCATCAGTAATCTGAAATCGCGCATCCATGGGAACTCGTAATCGCCCCATTTTTCGCCCTTCTTTCTCTGTACCAATCGGTTCAAAATTAATATCAGCATCAATCGCGGCGGTAATCGCTGAAACGGTATAATTATCAGGATTATTCAAGATATAGTTCGCCATATCTGGGACTCGTTTAAAATTTAGCGATCGCGCCACTCTCTGATCCGGCGAATTCTCTTCATCCTCCCTCGCAAACAGCTTAGGAATAAATCGCACTGGACACATCGACACATAATATTCCCGTCCCGCTTGAATCCCTCGAATGGCGGGTAAAACGTACTCGAAAGAAGGAATTAGTCCTTTGTCATTGGTCATTTGTCATTCGTCCTAGTTTGAGGAATATTGACAAAACGGAATAGAGTTTAGTTGATTTTCATCCATTTACTGATTAGGAATTTTGGTTTTGTAATTCATCGTGTTCCAGGCGTGCTAATGTTGTTGCTGCATCCGCTAACATTAATGCAATATTCACACGCGCAACTTGATTTTTAGCAGCTTTCAACTCACCTGCGAGGAATTGCACTCGTGTCCGATACGCCTCGATAGAATTCGGATCTAATACTTTTACTAAATCATTCATTTTATTCACTCCAATTTGGGGTCAGTTATCGGTGACAAGCAAGAGGGGAGTCCCCCCAATATTTCCCCTTTATTTATTCCCCCCTTTCAAAGGGGGGCTAGGGGGGATTCCGGAGTGGGGGTACACTTCCCCTATGCTTACCAGTAGGGGTTTTCACCTCAAGTGACACGGATGTAGTTAAACCCGCCCCTACAAACCCTCACAGGTGACATACCTAGTATGACACAATTTTAGTTTTTAAAAACCTATTTGACATAAAAATATTAAACCAGTTATTTTTAAAAACAGACTAAAATATTATAAAACAGATGAATAGCCCCGACAAGCCAAAAGCAGACATCGCCAGCCAAATCCTGGAACAAGACAGCCAGGATCGACAGGCGCTAGCCCTGCTATTGGATCGCCACTTAGCCAGAAGCGATCGCCTCCTAGTCCAAAAAACCCAGATGGGGAGTACCGAAGCCTTTATCGGATCTGTCACCCTAGAATGGTTAGATAGCCGAGTCCGCTTCGCCTCCCAACTCCCCCTATTCCGGCAAAAATTCGACCCCCAAACCGACAACGTCATCCGGGATGAAGAAACCGTCGATGAAATCCTCCAACGACCCCTAGACTGGTCGCGTCAAGCCCCCCTCACCCAATACCTCGCCGCCCGCCAAGCCCATAAATTCCCCGCCGTTCTCGTCGTCCACAGTCCCACCTGGGTAGATAATCCCAAAGCCAAGGAATGGGATAAACAAGGACGCGCCCGCCAATCCGCCGCAGATTTCATTCCCCTCGACCAAAACCAAACCGTGGGACTCCTAGATATCTCCCCCTCTGTGTCCATCTTCGCCCTTGATGGTCAACACCGACTCATGGGTGTTCAGGGACTAATGACCTTACTCAAAACCGGAAGACTGCAACGTTACAACAAAAACAAGAAACCCGTGGGCGGTGTGATCACCATAGACGACCTAATCGACGAATACCAACTCGACCCCGCCTACCTACAAAGTCTCGCCCAGGAAAAAATCGGCATTGAATTCATCCCCGCCGTCGCCAAAGGCGAAACCCGGGAAGCCGCCTTGCGGCGAGTCCGGTCTATTTTCGTCCACGTCAACTTAATGGCATTACGCTTAAGTAAAGGACAACTGGCGCTATTAAATGAAAATGACGGCTTTTCCATCGTCGCCCGCAAAATCGCCGTTAATCATCCCTTATTAAAAGAAGTCCCTGGACGCAACCCCCGCGTCAATTGGGATAGCGCCACCGTCGCCGCAAAATCCACCGTGTTAACCACCCTCCAGGCGTTAACTGAAATGTCTCAACGGTATCTAGAACATAAATTCCCCCACTGGAAACCGCCGGAGAAGAAAGGGTTAATCCCGATGCGTCCCGATGATGAGGAATTAGAAGCGGGAATTGACACCTTTAATCAGTTTTTTGACCACTTAGCCAGCTTACCCAGTTATCAACGGTTAGAACAAGGAGAAGAAACCCCCCAGTTACGCCGCTTCAGCTTTGAGAACAATGGCGGTGAGGGGAATATCCTCTTCCGTCCCGTCGGGCAAATTGCCTTCACCCAAGCGTTAGGAATTGTGGTATTTCAGAAAAGGTTATCGCTAAAAACGGTATTTAAGAAACTCTGTAAATACGACGCGGAAGGGGGATTTAGTCATATAGATACGCCGCAATCCCTTTGGTATGGGGTGCTATTTGACCCAAATAAGAAGCGCATCATGGTATCGGGACGAGATTTAGCCGCCCGATTACTGATTTATATTATTGCGGGGACAGAGGATGGGATGGAAAAAGCAGAACTGCGGCGAGAATTAGCCGAAGCTAGAACGATTGAAGGGAAAGCCGTTGGGTTTAATGGTAAGTTTGTCAAGCCTCGAGATGTGGGACTTCCTCCCGTGTTGTGAATCCTGATAGATTGTGTGAAATTGAATTGTAATTGTAACGGTAGGGGCGACCCGCTTGCATCAAGTAACAACGGTGTCCACTTAATTTTATCGGGTCGCCCTTTACTCAAGTTTCTTTAACAGACTACCAATATTACCTGTTTATATAGCATGGACATGGTATTGGCTTGCCTGACTTGTCACGGGAAGTTTAGAAACATGCGTCGGGGCGGGTTTAGTCACATCTGGGTGCAAACGAAAAGATAGTAGTGAAACCCGCCCCTACACACTCGAAACTCAAAACTTACAGGATAAGCAATGGTGAAAGCCCTCGCGATTTATCCGAGGGATGAAACCGAGCGAGGCGTTTAGCCTAGCAACTTTAGTTGCTTTTATTGCTAATTATAGGTATAATAATAACATGAGAAAACAGAGTTTGTCGGTGATAACTCTGTACATATAAAAACCTTCTGAAAAATACAAAAATGGTGTACCTTCTCTTGCTAGGATTTCAAACGAGCCAAAATTCGTACAATGCCGATTTTCTCAGTCGGAATAGCACTTTTTGTAAAAACTAAATAGTTAATAAGTACCGTAGGGCATCCGGTAACTTCCTGATTAACTCAGGTAAAAGCTTGG